>DASTOW010000159.1:0-30978 GCA_035762425.1 Hyphomicrobiaceae bacterium
AGCGAAGTCTCCACCGTGACGCACGTCACGCCCGACCTGCTTTCGGTGGGCGAGGGCTGCTTCCTGGCCGACGCGTGCCTTGTCGGCGGCTGCCGCGTGCATCACGGCCACATCGTGATCGGCGGCAACCGCATCGGCGACAAGACCTTCATCGGCAACAGCGCCGTGCTGCCCGGCGGCAACGATGTCGGAAACGACGCGCTGCTCGGCGTGCTGTCAGCGCCGAAGCCCGGACAGACGCTGCCCGACAACGAGCGCTGGCTCGGCGCGCCCGCCTTCGCGCTGCCGTCAACGCAGAAGGATCTGAACTTCAGCGACGTGCAAACCTATCAGCCGACCCGCAAGGCACGTCGCAGCCGCGCCATCAGCGATGCCATCCGCATCCTGCTGCCCGGCGTGATCGCCACCGCAGCGCTGACCCTGTTCATCACCTTCCTGGTGTTCGCCACCGGCTGGTGGCCGATGTGGGTGGTAGTTGCGACCGTGCCGCTGCTCACCACCGTGCTGGCGTTCGCCACCATCGCCTCCGTTGCGCTGGTGAAGCGCCTGCTGATCGGCACCTTCGAGCCCACCGTCCAGCCGCTGTGGTGCCGCTACGTGTGGAACAACGAGATCATCAACGGCACCTACGAGACGATCTCGGAATCGACCATGCCGCCGATGCTGGGCACGCCGTTCGCGTCCATGTGCATGCGCTGGATGGGCTGCAAGATCGGCAAATGGGTATTTCTCGAGACGCCGTACTTATCCGAGTTCGACCTGGTCGAGATCGGCGATCACGCGGCGCTCAACCTCGGCGCCACCATTCAGACGCACCTGTTTGAGGACCGCGTCATGAAGGCGGACTACCTGCGCATCGGCGCCGGCTGTACTGTGGCCAACCTCTCCGTCGTCCTGTATGGCACGCACATGCAGCGCGGGTCCTCACTTGGGCCGCTGTCGCTGCTCATGAAGGGTGAGATGCTGCCCGCCGGCAGCAGCTGGTCCGGCATTCCCTCCGAGGCCAAGGACCTGCCGCCCGCCCGCGCGCGCCCGCTCACGAACATCCGCTTCCGGCAATCCGGGGACGCCGTGCGCCGGTGGGCAGCGCAATACACGCGCGCGCTCGCCGCGTTCGCAGCCCCGAGCAAGGAGCCGGGCTTCCAGGAGCGCATCCACAGTGCGGAGTTCCGCCACGACAGCTGCGCATGCGCGAGCTACGCAACAAATAGCAACGAGGCCCGCGGATCGCTCCATGGGCCTCGCAATTTTCTCCACCGTTGCAGCGCGCCGACGCTTTAGTTCTCGAACGTTATGCGGGCCACCACGCGGCCGTCGCACTGGTTGCGGCAGCTCGTGATTCCGGTGAGGCCGCCCGTGGGAACGTCGAAGGCGTCGAAGTAGCGGATGTCGAACTCGAAGTAGTCGGCGAAGGCGAACGACATGCCGGCGTTCCAGTAGTAGTAGTCAAGGCCGCCCTTGCTCTCCTGGCCATAGTTGGAGCCGATCATGGCGCTGAAGGTCGGCGTGATCCCGAAGTGAGGAGCCAGCTTCCGCGCAAAGCCGGTCTCGAACACCCAGTTCTGCCCCACGCCGCCCTGATAATCGGGCGAGTAGTAGATGGTGGAGGTGAGTGTCAGGCCGGGATGAATCTCGCGCTTGAAGCCGAGCATTCCCTCGAAGAAGTCGAGGTCTTTGACCGCGTTCTTGGCGTAATTGAAGATGCCGTACGATCCCGGATAAAAGTAGTAGAGCGCACCGAGATCGACTTCGGTCCCCCAGAATTTGCGCTTGAAGCCAGCGTAGCCGATCATTTCGATGTCGGCGCTGTTGTGAAAGCCGCTGGCGTCCTGCACGTCGCCGAAGTCCACCGATGATGCCCACAGGCCGGCATAGAAGTGCGGCCAAACGACATCGAAGCCGCCCTGCAGCGCCGGCTTCTCAAGCGTCTGGGTAAAGCCACGGAAGCGATAATCCGAGGCGTAGGTGGCGTTGACCGAGAACTTCGGTCCGCTGCCATACCCGTTGCCGTTGGAGTCCTGAGCACTTGCCGACGCCGTGGCCAGACTGATGGAAGTTGCGACCGCCGCGACCGCCAGTGCGGCGCGCATCGCGCCCAACTTGCCCTGCATTTGTCCTGCTCCCTCAGGTAACGCTCGCCGAGGACCCGCGTCATCGCAATCTGCTGCGCAGCGCACGGCGCAACGACAGCGCAAGCTGCCCCCCGCATATTCGAACGATGCCGACACTGCGTTGATTCGTGCACACCAGCAAACACACAGCGTCGTGTATTAAGGTCGCGTTGTGCTTCTCTGCCGCACTGTTGCGGCAACGCCCTGGTGCCGCCGCGATTAACGTTTCGTTGCGAATCATCTGCACCTGCGCCGCGCATGTCTCTCAAGCTGGCTTCGGCGCAACACGTTTCCGCAAAACCACGCCATATTCCGCGCCACAGCCACAAACACGGCGCTCTCCCCTCGACGTTCTTCGCGAATCACAATCTTAGGTTAGATGCACGATTTCTGAGGTTGATGCGTGCTGGGACGCAAAGTGCTTGGTGCGCTGCCTGAGTGGAGCGCCCAGTGGAAGGCTGTGGAAGGAACCAAAGATGCGGAAGCAAGTTGCAGCGGCAATGCTTGCCGGTTTGACGATGCTGGCTGGGGGCAACGCTCTTGCCGACGGCATGCCCAGGGGATCAATCAAGGATGTGCCGGTGGCGGTGCCCACCTGGTCTGGCTTCTATCTCGGCGCCGGTGTTGGCTACGGCCACCTGATCGCCAAGAACCGCTACAACGAGAACGACGATGGCAACCTGTTCGCGTCGTCGTTCGACGGTGAGGGCGCCTCGGGTGGATTCGGGACGGTGGTTCTCGGCTTTGACCGCCAGATCAGGGACCGCTACGTGGTCGGCCTGTTCACGGAGTTCGACTGGTCCAGCATCGAGATCTCCTACCAAGACACCGAAACGCCGGAGCAGACCTTCCGCCTCGATCGCACGTTCTCGATCGGTGCCCGTGGCGGTTTCCTTCTCACGCAGACGTCATTGCTCTACCTGACCGGTGGCTACAGCTGGTCGCACGGCAAGAACGATGGCTATTTCGATATCGACTCTCCAGCTGGTTTCTTCCCCGGTGTGCGGAAGCTCAACTTGCAGGGTTGGTTCGCCGGCATCGGCATGGAGACGCAGCTCGGCCGCGGCCTGTCGCTGCGCGGCGAGGTTCGCTACACCATGTATGACGACAAGGTGATCAACTCGTTCAACGGTGTCATCGATGAAACGCCGCTCAGTTTCAGCGACCGTTTCGAGGCCAACCTGCTGACCGGCCGCATCGCGCTCACCTACAAGTTCAACCGCGACGAACCGCATGTCGCGCCCATCAAGTAGCGCGCAATCATTCGCAGACAATCCCAGGGCCAGCCACATCGGCTGGCCCTTTGCATTTTCCGGTCCGCGATCAGTATCCAAACAAGGCCGAGAAGGCTGAGCCCATTTTCGGTTTGGCCTTGACCGAGGCTTGAGCGCGCGAGCGCCGAGCTGAAGACACGTGGGAGCCGCCGCACGCGGCCGCAATCTGGCGCGCCAGCGGCTCGGGCGTCGCAGGCGCCTCGCGCCAGCCGCGACACAGAGCCCCGACCCTGCCGCCAGCATCGGCCGCACCGGGCGCACAGTAAAGACCTGTGCCGTCCGCTTGCGGTGTGAAGCGCACGCCCCGCGCCTTGGCGGCCGCATCATCGAGCCGGCTCGCCAGATGATTGAGCACATGCATCCGCGCGCTGGCCTGCGACGCCGGCATCTGCTCGGTGCGCACGTGCATGCCAGTCAGCGCCACCGCCTCGACGGCGCCGGCCTTGAAGCGGCCATCGCTGCTCCGTGTGAGATGCAGTCGCGCTAGCAATCCGTAGTCGCGACAGATTCCGTACCCGGCCGTGTCTTGCATACCAAGATGCAGGAAATTGCCGAGCGCGTAGAACACGAGCCTGCCGTCGACCTCCTGCACGCCGGCCGCAACGTGCGCATGATGGCCGATCACCAGATCGATGCCGGCCGCACGCACGGCCTCGTCGCGCAGCTTGCGCACGTCGGCAGCACCGGGCATCACCTGCCGCTCCTCGCCGTAGTGCACCGACAGGATGCGATAATCACCCTCAGTACCCGCCAGCCGCTGCACCACGGCTGAAAAGTCTTCCGCCGCCGCATACAGCAACTGCCCAGGCCGCCGCTCGGCTGCACGATGGCTGCCCGCACCGATACCGATCGCCGAGAACAGCAGGCTTGCCCCGTTGCTGACAATGCCGCGCGGGCGTACCGCCGCCTCCCGGTCGAGGCCGATGCCGGAGTGCGCCTTCATTCCGACGGCCTCGAGGGCATCGAGATGACGCAGGGTTTCGCGGATGCCTGGCTCGCCGAAGTCAACGGAGTGATTGTTGGCCGTCGAGAACAGATTGAAGCCCACCTCCACCAGGTGCCGTACGCCGGCCGGATGGCTGCGGAAATTGAACGCCTTGTCCGGAGCGCTCAGATTGTTGCGGTCGGTGACGACGGTCTCCAGGTTGGCGAAATTGAGGTCGCCGTTGATCTGCGCCGCGATGCCGCCAGTCAACTGCCGCCAGCTGTGCGGAGTACCATGGCGCAGTCCGGCATCGGCCCGTACCGGCTGCAGACTGCCGCTCAATCCTGTGTCCCCGACGATCACCAGAGTGATGCTCGTATCGTCCGGCCTCGAACCAACCCCCGCCTGCCCCCGGTCTGCGGCATGCACCGGGAGCCGCACGGCCGGCTCGGCATCCGCCGGCAACTTCCGGGCCGGCTCTTGCGTGGCGGCAGCCAACTCGCCGCCCCAGGACGGCGGTGCCGGCAATGCCAGCAATGCCGCCGCCAGTATCCAGGCTCTCCCCACGACGCGGTACCCATGCAAGCAGTCCCGTCAGTCGTATCGGTCGCGCTGCATACAGACCAGAACCGAGCAGGTATCCTGCTCCGCTTCCCAGTCCGGTGTGGATTGACGGCAACGTCCGAGCGCGGCTCGCGTAACCGTTGCGGCTGGAATTCAAAGCCGCTAGCGTTGTGTGCAAACGCTCAGGGGGGCCGAAGGCTTCGGGAACGGCTGGCGAGATGGGCTCTGGTCCGCGCGTGTGTGTTCTCCCTGCTTGAACCTTGTTGGGAGGACTCCATGCAGAACGCTTTCAAGCACGCCTGCGTCCGAACGGCCAGCGCGAGGTCTACCATCCCAGTGCTGCGGCTGGCCGGCATCATGCTGGGCGTGCTCCTCACCTCGGCGCTACCCGCCGTGGCCGCCGTGCCCGGCACCTCACCCGAGCCGCTCTATCTATTGGGCATCCCCGTCGACTTCGTCCTGTTCGCGCTGACGTTGCTCGGTGTTGCCGTGTTCCATCACCACACGCTCTATGTGGCGCTCACCGGGCTGGCAGCGATTCTGATCTACAAGCTCGGCTTCACGGGCTTCAACACCGGGCCGGGACTCGCCGGCCTCGCCGGTCACATGCAGCACGAGTGGGTGGTGCTCGCCAACCTGTTCCTGCTGCTGATGGGCTTTGCCCTGCTGTCGCGCCATTTCGAAAAGAGCCAGGTGCCCGACGTCATGCCGGCCATCCTGCCCGACGACTGGAAAGGCGGCTTCCTGCTGCTCGTCATTGTTGCTGTGCTCTCGAGCTTCCTCGACAACATCGCCGCCGCACTGATCGGCGGCGTGATGGCGCGCGAGGTGTTCAAGGGCAAGGTGCACATCGGCTATCTGGCCGCCATTGTCGCCGCCTCCAACGCCGGCGGGTCAGGCAGCGTGGTCGGCGACACGACCACCACCATGATGTGGATTGACGGTGTCAGTCCGCTCAGCGTGGCCGAGGCCTTCATCGCAGCCAGCGTCGCGATCGTCATCTTCGGCATTCCCGCTGCGTTTCAGCAGCACAAGTACTCGCCCATCATCAAGGACGTGGCACCTGGCGTACGCATTCACTGGACGCGAGTGTTCATCGTCTTCACGATTCTCGTGGTCGCCATCGGTGCCAACGTCACGGCCAACCTGCGCTATCCGGAACTCCTCGACCGCCTCCCCGTGATCGGCCTTGCCGTGTGGGCGGCGCTGCTTGCCACGGCGCTGTTGCGCAGGCCCGACTGGGAGATCATGCCCGAGACCTTCAAGGGCACCATCTTCCTGCTGGCGCTGGTCATGTCGGCCTCGCTGATGCCGGTCGAGAAGCTGCCGCTGGCGTCCTGGCAGACGGCCCTCGGACTGGGCTTTGTTTCCGCCGTGTTCGACAACATCCCGCTCACGGCCCTGGCCCTGCGCCAGGGTGGCTACGACTGGGGCTTCCTGGCCTATGCGGTCGGCTTCGGTGGATCGATGATCTGGTTCGGCTCGTCGGCCGGCGTGGCGCTCGCCAACGCGTTTCCCGAGGCGAGGTCGGTCGGCCTCTGGCTGCGGCACGGCTGGCACGTTGCGGTGGCCTATGTGATCGGGTTCTTCGTGATGCTCGCCGTGATCGGCTGGCATCCCGATCCCCCGCACCGCAAGCGTGTCGACGTCACCCCCGCAGCAACAGCCGTGGCAACGGTCGCAAAGTAAGATGCAACGGGCAAAGCCGTGTTGCGCCTCACATAACGAGCGCAAGCATCGTCGCTTGGCGCCAGCAGGCGGGATTAGGTTTCGGCGCAGAATGTCGGGAGCATGGTGAAACCCGCTCCTTCTCCCCTCTCCCCACGCAGATGTGAGGAGAGGCAACGATCACCGGAACGGCGGTTCGTCGAAGCTGCGGAGTTTGCGCGAGTGCAGCGTCTCGCGCCGCGTGCGCAGCAGATCAAGCGCCTTCAGGCCGATCTCCAGGTGCTGGGCGACGGCGCGCGCGTAGAAGGCGTTGGCGGCACCCGGCAGCTTGATCTCGCCATGCAGCGGCTTGTCCGACACGCACAGCAGCGTGCCGTAGGGCACGCGCAGCCGGAAGCCCTGCGCCGCGATCGTGCCGCTCTCCATGTCCACGGCGATGGCGCGCGACAGGTTGATGCGCCTGCTCTCCATCGTAAAGCGCAGCTCCCAGTTGCGGTCGTCGTTGGTCACCACGGTGCCGGTGCGCAGCAGGCCCTTCAGCGCCTCGCCCTTGGCGCCGGTGACCAGGGCTGCCGCATCCTGCAAAGCGATCTGGATCTCGGCCAGGGCCGGGATCGGGATATCGGGCGGCACCAGCGCATCGAGGATGCGGTCCTGGCGCAGGTAGGCATGGGCCAGCACGTAGTCGCCGATCCGCTGTGTATCGCGCAGGCCGCCGCAATGGCCCACCATAAGCCAGCAGTTCGGGCGCAACACCGCCAGATGATCGGTGATGTTCTTGGCGTTGGACGGCCCGACGCCGATGTTCACCAGCGTCACGCCTTCGCCGTCGGGCGCAACCAGGTGATAGGCCGGCATTTGGAAACGATGCCATTCGTAGCTGGCAACGATCGCGTCGCCTTGCTCCGGCGGATCGCCGCGTTCGATGCGTGAGCCGCCTGGGAGCACCAGCCGCGTGAACGGGGTGTTCGCGTCCGCCAGCTGATCGCGGCCCCAGCGAATGAACTGGTCGACGTAGCGGTGATAGTTGGTGAGCAATATCCATTGCTGCACATGCCGCCAGTCGCTGCCCGTGTAGTGCACCAGGCGGCGCAGCGAATAGTCGACGCGCGCCGCATCGAACAGCGACAGCGGCCGCGGCTCGCCCGGGTGCTGCTCCCACTGCCCGTCGGCGATTTCATCGCCGACCGAGGACAGTTGCGGTGTCGGGAAATGTCGCGCCAAGTCGGCAGCGGTGACGTTGCTGCCCGTGATCTCGTCGGCGCGCTCCAGTACATAGGGATAGGGGATTTCCTGGTCGCTCAACGACACCTCGATCCTGGCGCCGTATTCCGCCAGCAACGGGTTGAGTTGCTCGAGCAGGTAACGGCGAAAGGCGCGCGGGTGCGTGATGGTGGTCTCATACTCGCCCAGCCGCTGCAGGCGTCCGAAGGCGCGCCGATGGGTCGGCGCGGGGCGGTCGAGATCGCGGTGCACCAGACGCAGCAGCGGATAGCGAAACGTGGCACGCTCGGCTGCCGACGGCGGGACGCCGGTGCTTAGGTAGCGGTCGAGCGCGGCGCTGAGGCCCGCGGTCGCATCCGCATAGAGCTTCTCCAGCCGGTCGACCGCGGCCTCGGCCGTGCGCGGGGCTCGCATCGTGCGCTGTGACATTGCTTTCGTCACCTCTCGTTGGCCGCATGAGCAGCATGCGACTCGCCAGCCGCTATCGCACAACGGACAAGACTAAACTTCAGTTGCTGCAAGCTTTTGCACACGAATCGCGGTAAAATGAAACATCATTCAGGCCGTGCCGCTTTGCAGCCGGCAGCCTGAACGGGGCATATCGGGGCATATCTTTCACGTCACCTTTTGGGCCGGAGGCTGCGCGTCTTCCGGCATCGGCATCTTGCGCCCCGCCGCGGATGGGAGCTTGCCGTGAAATTGAAAGGCAATCCGCACGCGCTGCGCCATCTTTTCGAGAACGAGGACGCCATCCGCGCCGGCCATCAGCCGCCGCATCGTATCCTCCTGATCGGCACCGGCGGCGGCATGTGCTGCATCCGCATGGCTGCGTACCTGACTGCCTGGCGTGACGCCGGGCTCACGCGCGCCGTCGACCACGCCATCACCGTGTCAGGCAGCGGCGGCGCGCTCGGCGCCTATCTCTCCGGCCTGCCGCATCGCGCGGTGCAAATGTTCGAGCACCTCGCCGTGTCGGGCTTCGTGACAGGCAAGGCCTGGTACAAGCGTCGCATCAGCCTCGCGCAGCTCGGCGACGTGTTGCGCGGCATGCACAGCCCGGTGGCGTTCCGCCAGGAGCTGATCTGCAGCCACCGCACCTCCTGGCACGTGGTGGTCACGCGCCTGACCGGCGAGAGCTTCCTTCTCGATGCCAAGTCCGCGCGGCCCGACGCTGCGCAGGCCGTGCTCGCCTCCAGCGCCTTCCCGCGTATGACGTCGCCAATCCGGGTCGGCATCGGCGAGGTCGAGGAGAATCTGGTCGATGGTGCCTGCGGCATGCCGCTGCCCACCCTGGCTGGCATCAAGCGCTTCCGGCCCGACACGCTGATTGTATTGGCGAGCCGCCCGCATCCCAAGCACCTGCCGCGCTTCGAGCAGTGGCTGTGGCCGATGTTCGCGCGCACTTTGCTTCGCCACATGCCGGCCGGGCTGCGCCGCAGCGCCGCCGCCATGACCCGCGCCATGGCCACCGAAGCCGATCGGCTCGAACGCCTGAAGCGCATTGCCTGGTGCCGCGTGACACCCAACGGCGCGGAACTTCCGATCGAGCCCTGGACCACCGACCTGATGCTGCTGCGCCGCGCCGCCGAGGAAGCCAAGATCTTCATGCGCGACGCCCTGCTCGCGGCAAGACCCGCCCGCCACATCTAGCGTTGCAAATCCAGGCGCTGTGCTAGAACACCGCTCGACCGATCCGCGTCGCAACCCTTCCTCACGTGAGTTCATCGATGGCAAAGAAGCGCATGGTGCTGGAAATCGGCATGGGCACCGACATCCGCGGCTCCGATCCCACCAAAGCCGCCTGCCGGGCGTTGCGCGACGCGCTGTGGCACAATTCGCTGTCAATCGCTCCCGCACTCGGCCATCCGCCCGATGCCATGATCGTCGATGTGCAGATCGGCGTGCCGCGGCCCGAGTTGGTGGACAAGGCGCAGGTTCTGGCTGTCCTGCCCTACGGCAAGGGCACCGTCACGGTCGTCGAGGGCGGCCTTGAGATCCGCAACGACGCCGGCACCGACAGCACGCTGATCGCCAACGCCTGCGCCATCGTCAGCCTCGACATCGCCTGAGGACGCCCCAATGCCCAAGACCCGCATCATCCTGGAGCTCGGCACCGGCAACGACCTGCACGGCTCCGACTACACCAAGGCCGCCCTGCGCGCCGTGCAGGACGCGCTGCACCACAGCTCGCTGTCCTTCATCCGCTCGCTCGGCATCGATAAAAAGACGCTCGACGTCGAGGTCACGATCGGCGTGCAGCAGCCCGAACGCGTCGACCTGGAGAAGGTCAAGGCCTCGCTGCCCGTGGGCAACATCACGGCCAAGGCGGTGAAGGGCGGTCTCGATGTCCCCGGCGCGGATGGACACGACACCGCCGTCATCGCCAGCGCAGCCGTTGCCGTCCGCGTCGAGTTGCCCGCGTAGCAGGCTCGGGCTCGCCGCAGCGATCGCCACCGATCTCCAACGCGCGATGCAGCGCGGCAAAGCGCCTATACAGGCGCTGTCGAGCCTACCACTGCGGCCGGGAGCGTGGCCAGGATCGGCAATTTTCGCCAATACACGAGGGTTCCCGGCTGCCAGGCTCCTGTGATGACAGGAGGTCTCGCTATGACACGAGCTCTGCCATGATCGTCCGGACCTGGCGTGCGAGCGCGGCCAAGGGCAAGACGGCAGCTTATCTGCAGCATGCCGCAACGCGCGTTTTCCCGGAGCTACAGAAACTGCCCGGTCACACGGGCGCGCTCGTGCTCACCAGGGAGCAGGGCACGAACGACGACATACAGGTCCTCACCTTCTGGGACGCGATGCACACCGTGCAGGCTTTTGCTGGCCCGGACCCGAACCTGGCGGTGGTCGAGCCGGAAGCGCAGGCGATCCTGAGCGACTATGACCGCCGCGTGGCGCACCACCATCTGGCGATCGGCCAGCTGCAACGCCTGGCCGTCACCCATGTCGAACCCGATGGCGAAGCCTACAGTTTGCGGACGCATCGGCCGGGCGACATGGGCTGGATCACCCACCGCCAGGCCGTGCTCTATGCGCAGGAATTCGGCTGGCACACACAGTTCGAGGGCCTGGTGGCCGAGATCGTGGCCCAGTTCATCAAGACCTTCGACCCGCAAAAGGAGCGGTGCTGGATCGCCGAAAGGGCAGGCGCCATCGTCGGCTCGGTGTTGGTCGTAAAGGAGAGCGATGCGACAGCCAAGTTGCGACTGCTCTATGTGGAGGCCGACGCACGCGGGCTCGGCATCGGCCAACGCTTGGTCAAGGAGTGCATCGCATTCGCGCGCGCCGCCGGATACCAACAGCTCACGCTTTGGACCAACAGCGTGCTGACCTCAGCACGGCGCATCTACGAAGCCCGGGGCTTCCGCCTCAGCAAAGAGCAGCCCCACCACAGCTTCGGGCACGATCTCGTCGGCCAGTACTGGATGCTCGACCTCTGAGGCTGCGGCTCGGCCCTAACGCCGCGGGCCGATCCTGAGGAACGGCGCCTCCGGATTGATGCCGCCGGCGCGCAGGATGGCCTTGATCAGCGTCTCGCGCGCACCTGCGGCGTACCGGGCGGCGAGCGCCAGCGTCAGCAGATCATCCCGAGACGCGCGCGGCTTGCCGGCAATGCGATCCGCGATCTCGGTCATGCGCGAGTCAAACGTCCGGCGTGCGTGGTAGCCCCGCATGGCTCCGGCCAGGCCGCGCTCCTCGACCTGCGCCTTGGTACGCGCCAAAGCGGCGACCTGGCGGGCCTCGCCGCTCAGCTTGAAGGAGATGCCGGGCTTGGTGGATTTACGTGGCGCCGACCGGCGCTTGGCTGGCCTGGACGCTTTGGCACGCGGAAGGTGCCGAATCGAATTGCCGTTTTGGTGCACAACAACGCCTTACTTGCGAAACACGAAGCACCGCGCCGGCTAGCGGCGAGGTGCCCGATTGTGCGATGCACACCGACAATCGTCAACGGTCGGGTGCCATGCTTGCATCTGCCAAGGGTTGCCGTAGCGTCGCCGGCTCGCTGGCGACGGCGGTCCCGGGCTGCCCGTGCTGCTTGAGCGGACGGTTGCCGCTCAGCGCACGCAGCAGCACATAGAACACCGGCGTCAGCACGATGCCGAACGCGGTCACGCCGATCATGCCGGAGAACACGGCCACACCCATGGCCTGCCGCATCTCCGCGCCGGCACCGGTCGACATCACCAGCGGCACCACGCCCATGATGAAAGCGAGCGACGTCATCAAGATGGGCCGCAGCCTGAGCCGGCTCGCCTCCACCGCCGCCTGCAGTGGTGTACGGCCGGCGAACTCCAACTCCCGCGCGAACTCCACGATCAGGATGGCGTTCTTGGCCGACAGGCCGACGAGCACGATCAGGCCGATCTGGGTGAAGACGTTGTTGTCACCCTGCGTGATGAACACGCCGGCAATCGCCGCCAGCAGGCCCATCGGCACGATCATGATGATCGACAGCGGCAACACCAGGCTCTCGTACAGCGCCGCCAGCACCAGGAACACGAGTAGGATGGCAATCGGGAACACCCACACGCCCGAGTTGCCGGCCAGGATCTCCTGATAGGTGAGGTCGGTCCACTCGTAGTCGATGCCCTTGGGCAGCGTCTCGGCGGCGATGCGCCGGGCCGCCGCCTGCGCCTCGCCCGAGGAGTAGCCGGGCGCCGCGCCACCATTGATGTCAGCGGACAGGAAACCGTTGTAGCGCATGGCGCGCTCAGGCCCGGAGCTGGAGGTCACCTTCAGCAGGGCCGAGAGCGGCACCATCTCGCCGGTGCGCGAGCGCACTTTGAGCTGGCCGATGTCCTCGGCGCGGCCGCGGTGCTGGGCGTCGGCCTGTACGCGCACCGAGTAGGTGCGCCCGAACTTGTTGAAGTCGTTGACGTAGAGCGACCCCAGATAGATCTGCATGGTGTCGAACACGTCGGTCACCGCCACACCGAGCTGGCGCGCCTTGACGCGGTCGACGTCGGCAAACAGCTGCGGCGCGTTGATATTGAAGCCCGAGAACAGACCCGAGATCTCGGGCGCCTGCGCCGCCTTGGCCATGAAGGCTTTGGCCGCCGCGTTGAGCGCCTCGTAGCCGAGCCCGGCACGATCCTCAATCTGTAGCTTGAAGCCGCCGACAGTGCCGAGCCCCGCCACAGCCGGCGGTGGGAACATGGCGATGAAGGCGTCTTTGATGCCCGCGTACTTCTGGTTGAGCTGCATGGCGATGGCGACGCCACTCAGCTCCGGGCTCTTGCGCTCCTCGAACGGCTTGAGCACCGCGAACACGATGCCGGCGTTGGAGCTGTTGGTGAAGCCGTTGATGGACAGGCCCGGGAACGACACGGCGTGCGCGACGCCCGGCTGCTTCATGGCGATATCGCTCATGCGCCGGATCACGTCCTCGGTGCGGTCGAGCGTGGCGCCGTCCGGCAGCTGCGCGAAGCCGACCAGATACTGCTTGTCCTGGCCCGGCACGAAGCCCGACGGCACGGCCTTGAACAGGCCGAACGTGACGGCGATCAGCACCAGGTAGACGCCCATGGCCAGCGTCTTGCGGTTGATGACCCGCCGCACCATGCCGCCGTAGGCAGTGGTGCCGCGTCCGAACACCCAGTTGAAGGCGCGGAAAAACCAGCCGAACAGCGCATCCATCACCCGCGTTAGGGCATCCTTCGGCGCGCCGTGCCCCTTCAGCAGCAGCGCGGCAAGCGCCGGCGACAGCGTCAGCGAGTTGATGGCCGAGATCACCGTCGAGATGGCGATGGTCAGCGCGAACTGCCGGTAGAACTGGCCTGTCAGGCCAGTGATGAAGGCAAGCGGCACGAACACGGCGACCAGCACCAGGGCGATGGCGATGATCGGTCCCGATACCTCCTGCATGGCTCGATGGGAGGCCTCGCGCGGCGACAACCCGGCCTCGATGTTGCGCTCGACGTTCTCCACCACGACGATGGCGTCATCCACCACGATGCCGATCGCCAGCACCAGGCCGAACAGGGTCAGCGCGTTGATGGAGAAGCCGAACGCGTACATTACGGCGAACGTGCCGATGATCGACACCGGCACTGCCACCAGCGGGATGATGGACGCGCGCCAGGTCTGCAGGAACACGATCACCACCAGCACGACCAGAGCGACCGCCTCCAGCAGCGTGTGCACCACAGCCTCGATGGAAGCCTGCACGAACTGGGTCGGGTCATAGACGATGTCGTAGTCGACCCCCTCGGGCATGCTGTGCTTGACCTCGGCCATGACGCGACGCACGTCCTTGGCGATCTGCAGAGCATTGGAGCCCGGCGCCTGGAATATGCCGATGCCGACCGCCGGCTTGTTGTCGAGCAACGAGCGCAGCGCGTATTCGGAGGCGCCAAGCTCGAGCCGGGCGATGTCGCGCAGGCGCGTGATCTCGCCGTTGGTGCCGGCCTTGACGACGATGTCGCCGAACTCCTCCTCGCTCTGCAGGCGACCACGGGCATTGACGGACAATTGCAGGTCAACGCCGGGCAGATTGGGCGAGGCGCCCACCACGCCGGCTGCGGCCTGCACGTTCTGGGCGCGGATCTCGTTGACCACATCGCTGGCCGACAAGCCCAGCTCGGCAATCTTCTGCGGATCGAGCCACACGCGCATGGCATAGTCGCCGGCGCCCCAGATCACCACCTGGCCAACGCCGTCGACGCGCGCCAGGCGGTCCTTGACGTTGAGCACGGCATAGTTGCGCAGGTAGGTCACATCATAGCGGTCATTGGGCGACAGCAGGTGCACGACCAGCGCCATGTCCGTGCTGCTCTTGACCGTGGTGATGCCGAGGCGGCGCACCTCTTCCGGCAGGCGCGGCTCGGCCTGCGAGACGCGGTTCTGCACCAGCTGCTGGGCCTTATCGACGTCGGTGCCGAGGCGGAAGGTGACGGTCAGCGTCATCAGGCCGTCGGTGGTGGCCTGGCTCGCCATGTACAGCATGCCCTCAACGCCATTGATGGCTTCCTCGATGGGGGTTGCCACCGACTCGGCAATCACCTTGGGGCTGGCACCGGGGTACTGGGCGCGCACCACCACCGACGGCGGCGCCACCTCGGGATACTCCGAGACCGGCATCACCCTGAGGGCCAGCAGGCCGGCGAGGAAGATCAGCACCGACAAGACGCCGGCAAAGATCGGCCGATCGATAAAGAACTTTGAGAGATTCATGACTGGTCAGTCCGGCTTGTATGAATGCGCCTGTCAGCGCAGCACAGCGTTCTCGACTTCCTGCGCCGTGCCCGCCTGGCTTGTGGTTTGTCCGTTCATCGGCACCGCCTCGGGTGCGACCAGCGCGCCGGGGCGCACGCGCTGCAGCCCGTTGACGACGATGCGTTCGCCAGCGGTGAGGCCGCTGGTGATGACGCGCAGGCCGTCGACGAAGGCACCGAGCGCCACCTCGCGGTAGCCGGCGATGTTGCTCTGATCGACGACCAGCACGAACTTTTTGTTCTGGTCGGTACCAATCGCCCGCTCGCTGACGGCCAGCAGAGGTGCCGCCTTGGCGCCCGCCATGCGCAGGCGCACGAACTGGCCCGGCATCAGCCGCCCATCGGGGTTCTCGAACACGGCGCGCACGCGCACCGTGCCGGTGCGCGGGTCGACCTGGTTGTCGATCAGCTGCAAGCGGCCGTGGATCGGCTCGCTCTGCTGGCTGGCGGTCGTGATCTGCACCGGGATCTGCTCGATCTGCGCCTCCCCGTGCGCATCGCGATCGAAGGCGCTGATTGCACGCGTCACCACCTCCTCGTCGGCATTGAAGCTGGCGTAGATCGGATTGACCGACACCAGCGTCGTCAGCACCGGCGCACCGGGGCCTGCGGCCACCAGGTTGCCGACCGTGATCTCAAGACGCCCGACGCGGCCTGCAACCGGCGCACGCACCTCGGTGTACCCGAGGTTCAACTGGGCCGCCTGCAGGGCCGCCTTGGCCGCGCGCAGATTGGCGTCCGCCTCGCGATAGGCATTCATGCGCTGGTCGAAGTCGCGCGGCGAAACCACCCGCGAATCCAAGAGCGGCTGACCGCGCTCGACCTCACCCTTGGTGAAGGCGAGGCGCGCTTCGGCCGCCACCACCTGGGCCTGCAGGCGATCGACTTCGGCGCGGTACGGATCGGGATCGATGGCAACCAGCAGATCGCCCTGCTTGACCAAAGCACCCTCGCGGAAGTGCACCGCCTGCACGGCACCTGCCACCCGCGAGCGCACGTCGACGCGCTCCACAGCCTCAAGACGGCCGGAGAACTCGTCCCACGCCACCGCCTGCTTGGGCTCCACCACGGCGACCGAAACAGGCACGGCCTGCACCGCGGTCTGCTTGGCTCCTGCCCCCTCGGTCTGGGCGCTAGGCACGTTCACCAGCAACGCTGCCCCCAGTGCGGCGGCGGCGATAATGGCACTGGCGCCCCAAAGGCGGATGCGAATTGAATGGGTCACGGTTGCAACTCCTGTCGCGAGCTGGCAACGCCAAGGCATGCGCGCCCCTGGCGTCGTTGAGATGTGCAATAACGAGATTTCCCCCCGTGGGGACTGGCCGGCAGACCTGTTGGGCGGCCCGTTCCGGCGATGCAAAGTCAGCGGGCGATGCGCCCCGGCGAAACACCCATGCGCCGTTCCACGGCTATATGTGTACCGATTGGTACTGATATAGACATGACATTCGCGCTGTCAATCACTATTTGTATCGATAGGTATGTAAATGCTAGAGTGGGGCGAAAACAAGGACGACCATGTTGCAGAAGGGACGCCCACGCGAATTCGACACCGACCAAGCCCTGGATCGCGCCTTGGAGATATTCTGGCGCAAGGGTTACGAAGGTGCCTCGCTGGCCGAGCTGACCGAGGCCATGGGCATCAATCGCCCTAGTCTATACGCCGCTTTCGGGAACAAGGAGGCGTTGTTTCGTCGCGCGCTCGACCGCTATGCCGACGGGCCCGCGGCCTACACCCGCGCTGCGCTCAACGCCCCGACCGCCCGGGAAGTCGCGGAACGGTTGCTGAGCGGGGCGGCCGATGCGCTCACCGATCCCTGCCACCCCCCGGGCTGCCTCGGCGTGATGGGTGCCCTAACCTGCGGCGAAGCTGCCGACTCGATCCGCGAGGAGCTGTGCACGCGGCGCGCCTCGTTCGAAAGGGAACTCAGCCAACGCCTGGAGCGCGCCAAGGCCGAGGCCGACCTGCCGGCCGACACCGACTGCGCCGATCTGGCGCGGCTGGTCATGACGATCACGCAAGGCATGTCGGTACAAGCCGCAGGCGGCGCCACCCGCAACGACCTGCGCAAGGTTGCCGACATGGCGCTCAAGGCGTGGCCGGTCTGACGGTCATTTGCGCATGCAATCAAGGCGCAACCGCCGCGACGATGCGAAACCCGATGTCGCTTCGTCGCAGGCCGGGCTCGGCAGCGTGGCGGCGCGCCGAGCGAACGCCATGCGGTCCGTTCAACCATGACCCGCCGCGCAGCACTCGTTTGCTGGCTGATTGCTGGCGGGCGCTGGCATCGTGCGTAGCGTCGACGTAATTCGGGCTCCAGCCGTCCTGGATCCACTCCCACACGTTGCCGTGCAGCTGGTAGATGCCCCACGGGTTCGCCTCGAAGGCGCGCACCGGCATCGTGTGCTGCCGCCAATGCCCATCCGGGCTCGCCTTGAAGTTGGCCTGCCCTTTCGCAATCGAAGCGCCCCACCAGTAAGGCGTGGTGGTGCCGGCTCGGGCTGCGTATTCCCATTCGGCTTCGCTGGGCAGGCGAGCCTGCAGCCCCGAGCGCGACGACAGCCAGCGCGCGTACGCCTGCGCATCCCCCCAGCTCACGCACACCACCGGATGATTGCCGCTCTGCGCGAACCCAGGACTTCTGAACGATCCCGGGCGTTCAGCCCAATCGGTGCCGGTCCACTGCCGGCACGTCATAGCGGCACCATAATCGGTCTCGGCAACGAAGGCGGCGAACTGATCGACCGTAACGGGATATCGCCCGATCGCGAAGGGCCGCTCGATCGTCACAAGGCGTTGCGGACCCTCAACGTCAAGGCGACCGTTTTCGTGCTCCGGTGATCCCATCAGGAACTGGCCCGGTGGCAGCCGCACCAGCTCGGGGCACCATTGGAAATTTCGGCTCACGCGTGTCCTCCATCCGGGACACGCATTGTCCCCGACGCACGCGGCCGGATGCTGTCACGCGCGAAACAGCAGTTCGCCGGCACGCGTGCGAACCTGCGCCAGTCGCAACCCCGGCGGAGGCCCGCGAGATGTCAAGCTCAACCACCGTACTCAGCTTCTGGGATTTCTTTTACATTTGGCTCATCGTTGCCATCGCCAGCGGCGGCAGCACGTATCTGCCGAAATCCGACGCGCACGCCGATGACCTGAAGGAGATGAAAGAGCAGTTGACCGCGCTCACCGAGCAGGTGCGCCAGCTCAACCGCGACAACGGCCCGACACCTTAGCTTTCTTTCTGATTTTGGCGGAACAGGAATGCACCGCAGACCTGCCATCCGCGGGGCTCGGGCCGAGCATCCAACCACCCACAGGCGCCCGAGCCAGGTTATGCATGGATGATCGGGCCAGCCCGACTATGACACATGGTGTGCGCGACGGTCAGTTCGCGCGCTTGCCGGGCAGCGCCAGGGTTTCGGGGGTCTCGTTCAGGAATTTGCCGCGTTCCTTGGAAACGCGCTCGCAGGTTGTCCGCCACTGTTCTTTCGACATGTGCGTTGCAGTGTCCCAGTCCTGCAGGCAGGTCTTGAGCCACATGGCAACGCGCTCGCTGACGGTTTGGCCCTTTGCCTTTGCGTCTGCCTTGACGTCCGTCTTTGCCGCCTTGGGGTCGGTCTTGGTGACCGTCTTCGCGTCAGTCTTCGCGTCGGCCTTGGTCTCGGACTTTGCACCGGCCTTTGCGTCCGTGTTGGCATCGGACTTTGCGTCTGTGTTCGGGTCCGCCTTGGCATCGACCTGCGCCAGCATCAGCAGGCTTGTGCCGTCAATCCGCTGATCGGCCTGCACCCAAGTCGCCGCTGCAACACCTGCGGCCAGCAAGCCGACAAACCGCCACCCGAGCATAGGTCATCCCATTATTTGCGCCGCAAATCAGGTGACGAAACTGTCGGGCGCGACGGTACCACCGCCAATCCGGCGAACGCCTGAGACGAGCGCGGACAACTACCTAGCGACCAGCCCTGTGTTGCATACGCTGAGCCGGCGGCCTCAGCCCGCCGCGCCGATCGCCTTGATGATGATCTTTCCGTCAGGCCCGCGCAGGCGCATCTTGACCTGCTTGTCCTTGAACTCGGTCTTGGCGAGTTGATCGACGAAATGCGGCACGGCGCGCGGGTCGCCGGCGGCAGCCATCAGCCACAGATGCTCGCCCGAGGTCCACTCGCTGGGCCGCAGCCGCACGTTCTTGTCGAGGGTCTCGGCGAGCCGCTTGTCGACCTGGTCGGACACGCGCGCCCACAGCCCGACGGCGACCGGAACGAGCACACCGCCCTCCTGCGCCGGCGTCTGCTCAGGCTTCTGGCTCATCATCTGTTGGACCGGTGCCTGCGCGAGCTTGTACTGCCCGCACATCAGAGGTGGGATCACCAGCCATTCGAGATCGGCGAGGCGCATCTGCCGGAAGGCCGGATCGCGCATCAAAACGGCGATGACCTGCGAGAAGGCCTGGCCCATATGCGCCTGGCGCGCATCGCGGATGGCATTGGCCGCCTTGGCTGCGGCTGGGCCCGGAGCCCGCGGGCCACTGCCACCACTTGACTGGCCGTTCGATGTCATGACGCTCATCGTTCCCTCCCCATATCTCTAAGGCAGCATGGCCCGCGCGCCGCCGGCGAACAAGAGCACGACGGGTCGAGCGGTTAATCGCAAGAGAAGGGCGGCACAGGCTATTTCGTCGGCCTGGGTCGCCGTGCGGCAACATAGGGCGGGCCCTCGACTAGGTCAGGTGCTTGCGAATGGGCATGGCGCAGCCGGCGCGTGCAGTAGCGATAGCCGTCCACCTCCCAGTAGCAGTAGCGGCTGCAATTGAGGTTGCCGCGGAACCAGTAGCAGCCGACGCCTTGAGGCACCTGCGCACGCTGATAGGGAAAGCCAACCTGCGCCTCGCCCGACGCAGGCGCCGTCGCCGCGAGCAGCAGAACTGCGACAGCCAGCAACATGGATTTGCGCATGACGGGCACTCCGCGAAACGATGCAGGCGACCGCAGCTGGTCGCCGCGTCCACCATATCTGCCTACCTGATTCCTCATGTTTTGCCTGCCGTCAGGGGACCCAATCGCCGCGTTTTCCCGGCGGGTTGCCGGAGCAAGAACACATCGCCCGCCGATCATCAGCGCTCGCGGAACGCCCGCGTGACCTGGTCGGTCAACGGCCGCACCAGATAGGACAGCGCTGTGCGCTCGCCAGTGGCGATGAACACCTCGACGGGCATGCCGGGCACCAGCTTGAACGTCGACGCATCAAGGTCGTCGACGCTGATGCGGGCCGTGAAGAATACCGAGTTGGTCTGCGCCTCCTTGCTCAGATCAGCGCCGATGCGCGTAACCGTGCCGTGGATCTCCGGCGTCGTGCGCTGGTTGAAGGCCGGGAAGCGCAACGTCGCCTTCTGCCCGACATGCACCTGGTCGATGTCGCTGGTGGCAACGCGCGCCTCGACGCTCAGCACATCCTGACTCGGCACGATCGACATCACCGTCTCGCTGGGGCTGACCACCCCGCCGACCGTGTGCACCGTTAGGTCATGCACCACGCCCGACTGCGGGGCGCGCAAGTGGATGCGCTTCAACAGGTCGTCGGCAGCGATGCGGCGCTCGAGCAGTTCGCTGATGCGCGCCTCGATCTCGCGCAGCTCCTTGGATGCATCCGTTAGGAAGGTCTGCTCGACGTTGATGATCTGCAGCTCCGTCTCGCTGATCTGGCCCTGGGCGCGAGCGATCTGCGCTACCAGCGAGCCCCATTCGCCTTTCAGCTTAGTCACGTCGCGCTGGGCAGCCAGCGTGCGCGTGACCGGTATCAGCTCCTTCTTGCGCATGCCCTCCAGGCGCTCGAGCTCCTCGCTCATCAGCTCGACTTCCTGGTCCTTGGCATCGCGTTGCGCAGAGAGGCCCTTGATCTCCTGCCTGAGCTGGCCGACCCGCTCCTTGAGCTGGGCGATCTGGCCCCTCATGGCGGTATACCGGGCCTCGAACAGGCGCTTCTCGCCCTGCGCGATCTCGGCGGCGTCCTCGCTCATGTTCAGGAAGTCGGCCGGGAACTTGATGGCCGCCGACCGGTCGCGCTCGGCCTCCAGGCGCGCCTTGCGCGCCACCAGCTGCACGAGCTGCGAGGCGACGATGCCAAGGTTGGCGCGCGCCTGTGTCTCATCCAGGCTGACCAGGATATCGCCGGCGTTCACGCGGTCGCCGTTCTTGACGTAGATCGCGCTGACGATGCCGCCGGCGGCGTGCTGCACCTTTTTGATGTTACTTTCCACCACCACCAGGCCGGAGGAAATGACGGCGCCCGCGATCGGCGTCGTAGCAGCCCATACGCCGAAGCTGGCAAACAGCAGCACGATCAGGCCGAGCCCCGCCGTTATGCGCGCCGCCAGAGCCGGCTCGAGCGTACTGTCCTTGCGCCGCCGCGCCAGCCAGGCTTCGAATTTGCCGCGCATCGCCGATATCATTTCGAACCATCCGCCGCGATTGCCAGGGCTGCGGGAGCCGTAGCCGGATGCCGCAGCACCTTGCGCAGGATCTCGTCTCTTGGCCCGATTGCGTTGAGCTGACCATTTCCGATCACCGCCACCAGGTCGGCGCTGCTGAGCAGGCTCGGCCGGTGCGCAATCACCACCACGATGCCGCCTCGCGCCTTGACGCCGTCGATGGCCTTGCCGAGCGCCATTTCTCCATCGGAATCGAGGTTGGAGTTGGGCTCGTCCAGCACCAGCAGGAACGGATTGCCGTACAGGGCGCGCGCGAGTGCGATGCGCTGGCGCTGACCGGCGGATAGAACCGAGCCCTGGCTGCCGATGCGCGTCTCGTAGCCGTTCGGCAGCCGCAGCACCATTTCGTGCACATCGGCAGCACGCGAAGCGGCGATCACCCGCTGGCTGTCGGGCTGCTCCTCGAAGCGGGAGATGTTCTCAGTGATGGTGCCGTCGAACAGCTGCACGTCCTGCGGCAGGTAGCCGACGTGTTTGCCGAACTCCTCGTTCGACCAGCTGCCGAGCGCCGCTCCGTCGAGGCGCACCGCGCCACGGGCCAAGGGCCACACGCCCGTGAGCGCGCGTGCCAGCGTCGACTTGCCGGCGGCACTCGGCCCGATCACCGCCAGCACCGTGCCGGCCTTGAGCGTGAAATTGACGTTGCTGAGGGTGGTCGTCTGCGAGCCCGGCACCATGACCGAAATGCTCTCGACGCTGAGCGCGTGCGTGGGGGCCGGCAGCATCAGGGGGCGCGATTTCTCGGGCAGGTTGGCCAGCACCGCATCGAGCCGGGCGCAGGCCTGTCGCGCGGCCACGAACACCCGCCAGTTGCCGATCGCCACCTCGATCGGCGCCAGCGCCCGCGACGCGGCGATGGAGCAGGCGATGATGGCGCCTGCCGACATCTCGCCCTTGATGGTCAGATAGGCGCCGATACCAAGCAGCGCCGACTGCAGCATCATGCGGAACACGCGCGATACCGACGACAGGCCGCCCACCACGTCGCTCAACCGCTCGTTGGCGTCCAGGTGCTGGTTGTTGACCGCCTGGAACCGGCGCAAGAAGCGATGGCCAAAGCCCATGGCGTGCAGGGCATCGGAGTTCTGCTCGCAGGCCTCGGCAATGGCCCAGCGCTGCTTGGAGGCGGATGCCAGCACCTCGCCAGGCGTCTGCATCATGCGCTCGGTCAGGAACGCCACCGACAGCAGGAAGGCGGCGCCGAACATCGTGATCCAGCCGAGCATCGGATGCAGGATGAACACGAAGGCGAGGTAGAGCGGCATCCACGGCATGTCGAGGATCGCCACCGGCCCCTGCCCGGACAGGTAGGTGCGCACCGCATCGACATCGCGGATCGGTTGCAGCGGGCTGCCCTGTGCGCCGACGTAGGCGCGCAAGCGCATGGCAGCCGTCATGGCCTGCTTGGTCAGTTGCCGGTCGAGCCGACCGGCAAGGCGCACCAGGATCTGCGAGCGGATCACTTCCAGGCCGCCCTGAAACAAATAGAGGCCGACGGCCAGTAGGGAGAGGGCAAGCAGGGTCGCCATGCTGCGGCTCGACAGCACCCGGTCGTAGACCTGCAGCATGTAGAAGGAGCCGGTCAGCGCCAGAATGTTAACGACACCCGAGACGACGGCCAGGGTAATAACGACGGAGCCCAACGCCCCTGCGGCGAGCCTTACCTCGCTTTTCTTCTTTTCCGGCCGCCCAGCCACTACGCAATACTCCCCCAAAGTACGGATCGCGCCGAAAAAGCGCCCCACCTATGATCCGTGCCGGCCCACGAACCTAAACCCAAGCGCCGGGAAACACATCCTTATTCTCAGTGATTCCTTAACGTTATTAGCCACGTACAAGGTTGGCGTGACACGCTAGCCAAACTTGAAGTCCGTGGCATCCAACGTCGACAGGTTGACGGTCTTCAAGGTGATCTTGTCGGACGTGATCGGATCGAGTGGATTGAGCGTGATCACCACGTCGGCATTGACCTGGGCCAAGGCGCCGGCCGCCTGCAGGGCCGCAAACGTCGCATAGCCCGACATCGACAGGTCCAGCACATCCTGATTGTTGGTGCTGTCGCCGAACTCTTTGATGGTGTCGTTGCCGAAGCCGGGCCGGAACACGAACGTATCGTTGTCGACGCCGCCGTTCAGGATGTCGCTGCCGGCCCCACCCTCGAGGATGTCGTTGCCAGCACCGCCCGTCAGAGTGTCGTTGCCGTCACCGCCGTGCAGCGCGTCATGGCCGTCACCGCCGTCCAGCGTGTCGTTGCCGCCGCGGCCGACCAGGGTGTCGTCGCCCCGACCGCCGCGCAGGTTGTCGGCACCCGAGCCGCCCAGGATGGTGTTGGCGTCGTCGTTGCCCGTGCCGGTGAACGACCTGGTGCCGGTGTAGACGAGGTTCTCGACGTCGTCGCCGAGCCCGAAGCTGTCGAGGGAGGTCACGACCGTGTCGGTGCCCTGGTTCCTGTCTTCTTCGACCCGATCGTCCGTCTGATCGACAACGTAGGTGTCGTTGCCGGCGCCTCCGGCCAGGCGGTCCTTGCCGGCGCCGCCATCCAGGATGTCGTCGCCTGCGCCACCCTGCATGCGGTCCTCGCCGCCGCGACCGTTGATACGGTCGGCACCCGAAGTCCCGTTGATCTCGTTCTTGCCGGCCGTTCCGTTGATGGGGTTGTCGGCGCCGCCCACGAGGTTGCCGAGCGTGACCGTGACGGATTGGGTCTTGTATAGGCCGCCCGTGTCGACTGCCTTGACCTCAATGGTGTGCGTGCTGCCGGCTTCGTAGTCGAGCAGCGTCGGATTGGCGACAATAATCGTGTCGCCAATCATTACGAAGCGGCCGCCCGCGTCGTTGACGAGATAGAAGCCTGCACGATCGCCGACGTTGGGATCGACAGCCGCGAGGCCGGAAACCGCCGTCGTGCCCAATAGCGCGTTCTCCGCCACCATGGCCGCGTCCGGCGTGATCGAGGTCGGCGCCGCGTTGCCGCCGATCACGTCGATGGTGAAGCTCTGCGACGTGGTAAGGAGGCCAGAATCTGTGGCTGTGACGGTCACGTAGACGGTGTGTGCCGTCGCGAAGTCGAGGCTTACGCCGGACTTGAGCTTGAGGGTCGTGCCGACCACCTCGAAGCGCTGATCCGACACGGTGAAGGTGTGCGTGTCGGGCTGGTCCGGATCGACCGCCGACAGGGTACCGATCACTGCACCGGCGACGTGCTCGTCCACATGCAGATTGGAGAGCGCAACCGCGGTGGGCGCGTCGTTTACGGGCGTTACGTTGACGGTGACGTTGGCCGTCGCAAGAAGGCCCGCCGTATTGGCGATGGTATAGGCGAATGCCGCCACCCCGCTGAAGTTGAGGTTGGCGGTGAACAGCAGCTGGCCGTCCTCGCGCAATTGCACGAAGCCGCTCGCGATCTGCACCGGCGACTGCGTAGTGATCGTAACGCCATTGATCTGCGCCACACGCAGATCCGCGCCTGTGTCGTTGGCCAGCACATTGATGATCACGCCGCCTTCGGCATCGGACTCGGACGCTGTGACTTCGTTGCCGACGGCGATCGGTGGGGCAGGTGGTTCCTCCGCCACAGCGTCCGGCGCCGCGGCCAGGTCAGCGAACTGCAGCAGCTCGATATTGCGGATAATGTCCTTGCCGTCGCGGTTGGCCAGCAGATCTTCGACCGTGAAGGAGCCATCCGCGTTGCTTGTGACCCTGTACTCGTCGGCAGCACCCGAGAATAGTGCCGTGTCGGTGCCGGCTCCGCCGTCCAGGCTGTCGTTGCCCTTGCCGCCGGTCAGCACGTTGTCGCCGTCGTTGCCGATGATGGTGTCGTTGCCGAGGCCGCCCTCGGCATTCTCGATATCGGCGGCCGACTGGAACTCGAAGATCTCCGCCTCGTGGTCGACCTCGACGATCTGTCCGATCAGATCCTCGAGGTTGGCATCGGTCAGCGCGTCCGCCGGCAGGTTGTTGATGGTCGTGGCCGGATCCGGCAGCACCACCGCATTGTGCGCGGCATCGCTGTGCACGGTGCCGGCGGCCAGGTTGATGGTGACCGCGCGCGCCTCGCCACGGTAGGAGATGGTGTCGGTGCCCGCACCGCCCGAAATGTAATCGCGGCCGTGCCCGCCCATCAGCAAGTCGTTGCCCTCTCCGCCCGCCAGGTTGTCGGTGCCCGTGCCGCCGACCAGGGTGTCCTCGCCGGCGCCGCCGAACAGCGCATCATCGTTGACGCCGCCGATCAGCACGTCGTTGCCGATGCCGCCGTGCAGCTCGTCCTCGCGGTCGCGACCGTCGATGATATCGTCGAACACCGTGCCGACCTCGAAGCCGCGCGGGCCTCCGGCGTCGCGGCCAATATTGGGATCCTCGGCGCTGCGCGTGTCGAACATGCGCGCCTCGACGTCGACCTCGCCGTTGCCGTCGTCCTCCGTGTAGACCACCACGAATCGGCCATCCAGCATGCCGGCCGCCGTCGAGACGTCGCCCGCTACCTGATGCTCGGGGTCGCCCGAGCGGTTGCCGGTCACGTCGAACTCGTTGCCGAGGGTATTGCCGGCCGTGTCGAAGCGCTGGCCGTGCACGTCATCATTGCTGCCGCTGCCGTCCTCGCGCCACGTGACGATCAGCGAGACATCCACCTCGCCCACCACCGAAACCTGGAACTCCTGGGGCTCGGAGTCGAAGTGCTGCAGCGCCACCGGCGCTTCCGGCACCGTCCATGCATCGGCGCCGGCCGCCTTGTAGATGGCGGCCATCACGACGAAGCCGCCGGCTGGATCGGCCTGCAGCCAGCTGACCAGGATGTCGCCCTCACCGGCGCCGGCCAGGATCGGCCGGGTACCTTCCACGATGCCCGCTGCGGGCAGCATGTCGGTCAGATCGATCTGCAGTACCTGGTTGCCGTTGGGTTCGATCACCACGCCCTTGACGGTCTCGCTGCCGGTGTCGCTTAGCTCGACCCAGACCACAGCGAGCTGGCCGTCATGCAGGCCGACGGCCTGCGGGTCGCGGCCGATGGCCGTCTCGAGCCCCGCGCCGGTGTCGACCTCGATCTGTGCGGCAGCGTCGCTGCCGACGTTGGCTGCACCGTCGCGGCCGAGCGCCACCGGCTGCTGGGCAACGTCGTTGGCATCGACGGCCACGCCGTAGCGCTGCAGGACGATGTTGCCGTAGTCCGTGTCGGTGTCGCCGTTGTCCTGCACATAGACGACCGCGAACTGGTCTTCGATCACCGCGCCGTCGACGGTCTGGCCGGCAATGCACACGTCGCTGATGGCGGCCGTGCCCGCATCAACGGTCAGGGTGGCGCCGACAGGCACGCCGTCGACATCAAAGGCCTGCACGACCAGCGAGCCCGCATCTGCCGTCACATAGGCCGCCACCGCCCCGGCGCCGATGCCGCTGATGGCGGGGGCGACGCCGGCGGCGGCATTGTTCGTCACGCTGATCGTCGTGCCGGGGCCGCCATCAACCAGCGTCGGCTGACCGAGGGGGTCGTACATCGACATGCGCACGCCGACCGAACCCGGGGTAGCGCCGGCGGTCTGCCAGGCAACGACGAACGCCTCCTCGGTGGCCTTCACGATCGGCGCGAACTGGTCCTCGGTGTCGGTTGCATCGCCCGCCACCTTGAAGCCGTTGTCGGCGGCGGCCTGCGTCTGTGCCCAGCCGACCGGGGTCAGCACCGTCTCGATGCCTGTTGCCGCGTCCGTGTTGGCGGTGCCGTCGTGATTGACGTTGCCGGTTGTGCGCTCATCCTGCGAGGGCAGGCGATACAGATCTGACGCCTGCAGGAACTGATGCGTGCCCGGCGTGGTCGGCCCGGGCGTCAGGTCCGGATAGGACAGATTGCGGATGTGGTTGAGGTCGCCATTGACGAACTCGAACACCTCGATGCCAGACGCCAGATCGAGGCCATCGCGGTTGAGCGTGCCGTCGTCCAGCTCCTCGACCACGTTGCCGCCATCGTCGAAACGCGCTTCCAGCACGCTATAGGAGCCGTCGCCGTTGATGGATACGGAATAGTCGAGCCAGTTGCCCTGGTAGATGGCCTTGTCGATGTAGCTTTCCCGCGACTTGCCGAGCAGCGGATCGACGCCACCACCAGCCACGGAGAGATCCCGGCCGCCGTCGATGATGTCGTTACCGCCGCCGCCGAAGATCACATCGTTGCCGAGGCCGCCGTAAAGCTCGTCGTCAGAACCTTCAGGATCGTCGAAGCGCACGCCGGCGATGCTCGGATCGATCAAGTCGCCGATCATCACGTCATCGCCGACGGTGCCGACGATCACGTCGGGCCGTGAGCGGATGCGATCGCCCGCATTCAGGATGCCGTCCTCGTCGCGGTCGCGGACTTCGTCGCCCTGCAGGACCTGGTCAGGCGTGCGTGTGTCGAACATGCGGGCGTTGATATCGCCCGAGTTCTTGTCGAGATAAGCGACCATGAAGCGGTCGCTGACCATACCGCTAACAGCGCCGCCGATCTGATCGCCGTCGGTGGTCGTATTGACCAGCAGCGGGTCGCTGTGTTGGCCCGGCTCCCGGCCGATCAGGCCGTCGACCCGCGCAGCAAACACGTCCACGCCGCTCGCAACCGTCGGCGAGGTAGCGGTATAGGTGACGATCAGGTCGGGATTATCCTCGCCCATTCCCGTCAGCGAGAAGTCGCCGGCGAAATCGGGCACCGGGATGGGCACGATCGGCACCTCGGTCCAGCCATTCGGCAGAGCGTCGCCGGCCGGGGTATCGGGCGGCGTCGAGAAGATGCTGCCGCGCAGCTCGAGGCCGGCGGCGCCCAGTGCGATCCACAGCACCGCGAAGTTGCCTGGCCCCAGCTCGACCACCTGCAGACGCTTGGTGGCGCCAGGAACATCGGCTACCGGGCCGAGATTGGCCAGCGCGGCATTGACGGCGGCATACTCAGCCGCCCCGACGTCGTTGTTGGCGTCGGAGGGGACCACCACGCCGTTCGGCGGGTACAGCTTGGCGTGCACCTGGTTGTCCTGACCAATCCAGCTGACCAGCACATCGCCTGTGTGCAGGCCGGCCACGGCCGGGTCGCGTCCGATGACGCCGCTGTCGGTGCCGTCCTCAGCGCCGACCCAGATCGCGTTGTCGTTGGCCGCACCGATTACGGCCGCGTCCGCCGCATCGCGCACGGCGCTGGCCTCGTTCTGGCCGTCGAGCCCCGCCGCCTGCAGCGAAGCCGGATCACCGGCAGCGTCGAGCACGATCTGATAGCGCTGCAGCATGATGCGGCCGAAAGCGCTGTCGCCCGTCGAGGCGACCCAGGCCACGTTGATGCCGGACGCGGTGACGTCGATGGTGTCGCCGGGATCGTTCGGATCGGGAAGGGTGACGTTGGTGGCAAAGTCGTAGCCGCCGATCGTCACGCCGTGGTTGTTGAAGGCGGCATCGCCGACCGTCAGCTCCTCGCCGATCGGCAGCCCTTCGCCGGGGACCGCTCTTAGCTTGATGACGCCGACGCCGGGCGCACCCTCCTCCCAGGCCACGCCGAATGCCGCGATGGCATCGGCGATCTGCACGTTGCTCTTGCCGGCGCCGGAGCTCACCAGCACCTTGCTGAACACTTCCTCGCCGGGAACCGTCGGTTCGCCCAGCAAGCTGAAAAACTGCACCTCGATGCCTTGCTGAGAAACCCAGGCCACGGCCGGTGTGCCGCCTTGCACGCCGGCGGCCGCCGGCGGGCTCAGCGGCGTGTCGGGCTCACCGCCGTCGGCAATAACGAAGTCGAGGGTGTTGTCGTTGCCCCAAGCAGTGATGTCGTCGACCACGTCACTTCCCCCATACTCCCGCCGCGCCGACAATTGCGTTTTTCGCAGCCGTCGTCGCAATCGCGTCAAACCAGCCGGGCACATGCCGCTGGCCTGTAGGGTTAATCTCGCTCTTGCGTCGTTCCACGCAAGGTACCAAGGGCGGAGGGGCTCGGCTGTAAACCATGCGACCTTGATCCTATAGGCATCAGGCCTTTGGTCCGGCCAGATGGCAGGTAGGCGGGGCGCTTTTTGAAGTGAACGACGTTGATTTACTCCCTGGGGGATAGATGGTCGGCGCTCAACCTGGCCGGCCAGTTCGCTGTGGCAGCCCTAGTGGTGCTGGGGTGCGGTATGGCCGTGTTCGGCATGTGGGTCGGCAGCCGGATCGAGAAAGGCGTCCTCCAGAACACGGCCGCCGGCGTCGCGATTTACATCAATAGCTTCGTCGAACCTCACGTGCAGGAACTCGGCAAGGCATCGACGCTCAGCCAGCAGTCGGAGCGCTCGCTCGATGCGCTCCTGAAGGGTACGCCGCTCGGCCGCAAGGTCGTCGGCATCAAGATCTGGGCGCCTGACGGCACCATCGTCTACAGCAACAAGAAGGACCTGATCGGCCGGAAATTTCCCGTGTCGAGCCGCTTGCAGGCCGCGCTACGAGGCGAGATCTCCGCGGAGTTCAACGCACTCGATGACGAAGAAAACGAGTTCGAGCGCAAACTGGGCGTGCCGCTGTTCGAGATCTATTCGCCGATCCTCGGCACGGCCTCCAATCGTGTGATCGCGGTAGCCGAGTTTTACGAGGAAGCCGCCCAGCTGCAGGCCGAGCTGCGCAAGGCACGCCTGCAGAGCTGGTACATCGTGGCCCTGGTCACACTCGCCATGCTGAGCATCCTGTTCGGCATCGTTCGCAACGGCAGCCAGACCATCGCCACCCAGGAGCGAGCGCTGCGCGACCGCATCGACGAGCTGTCGACGCTGCTTGCCCAGAACGAGAACCTGCATCAGCGCATCGACGAGATCCATCGGCGGTCCGTGGAGACCAACGATCTGGTGCTGCGCCGCATCGGCTCTGAATTGCATGACGGACCGGCACAGCTGATCAGCCTGGCGCTATTGCGACTGGACGCCCTGCGCCCCAAGTCGAAGGGCGACACCGGCGAGGTGCCGATGGACGACTTCGAGCGCATCCGAGGCGCGCTAATCGACTCGCTGGCCGAAATCCGCAACATGTCGGCCGGACTCACCCTGCCCCAGCTCGACCGCGTGACGCCGGCCGAGGCGCTAGCTCTCGCCGCGCGCACCCACGAGCGCCGGACCGGAACCACGGTGAAGTCCGAGCTCAACGGCCTGCCGCCGCACCTGTCCAATGCGCTGAAGGCCTGCCTCTATCGCTTCGCCCAGGAAGCACTCAACAACGCCTTCCGGCACGGCGGCGGCAAAGGCCAGACGCTGCGCGGCACCTGCGCCGACGACGCCTTGCTGGTGGAGGTGACCGACGCCGGTCCCGGCTTCGAGCCGGACAACGGCAAGCATATGGACGAGAGCAGGCTTGGTCTCACCGGCATGCGCGATCGGGTGGCTTCACTGGGGGGAACCTTGGAGCTGCAATCGCAACCCGGACAGGGAACGCGGTTGACGGCACGCTTCAATTTGTCGGACGATGTACTAGTGTGATTCAGATCGAGAAATTCGCTCGGGACACCAGCCGGAAGTCGGGGGAATAAATGAGTGAGCGTATTCG
>DASTOW010000160.1:0-7254 GCA_035762425.1 Hyphomicrobiaceae bacterium
CTGGCGAGGTTGTTGAGACCTTTGGCGACCTTGGGATGATCGGGTCCGTAGCTCGCTTCATCGATGGCCAACGCGCGCCGCATCAGGGGCTCGGCCTCGGCGAGCCGGTCGGTGTCCTGCAACAGGTCGGCCAGGTTGCCAAGACGCGTGGCAACCCGCGGATGATCTGGCCCGTAGGCCTTCTCGCCGATAGCGAGCGCGCGACGATAGAGCGTCTCGGCCTCCGAAAAGCGCCTGTCGAGTTGCAGCAGAGTCGCGAGATTGTTGAGCGGGATGGCGACGTTGGGATGATCCGGACCGAAGGTCTTCTCGTTGAGGGCGAGCGCACGGCGATAGAGCGGCTCGGCCTCCTCCAACCGGTTGGCATCCTGAAGCAATCCCGCCAGGTTGCCGAGCGTCGAGGCGACATGGGGATCGTAGCCGAAGCTCTCCGTCAGCGGCAGCGCACGACGATGCAGCGTTTCGGCCTCTGACAGACGGTTCATCTCCCTGAGCAAGGCGCCCAGGCTGTTGAGAGCTCTCGCCTGCTCGTGGCCTGGTCCATAGGCCTCGGCGAGCGCGAGCGCACGGCGGAAGAGTGGCTCGGCTTCGGCCAGCCGGTTGGTCTCCTGCAGCAAGCCGCCGAGGTTGATGAGGTCCGTGAACACATGTTGATCGACAGGTCCCCACCGCTTCTCGTCCATGGCCAGCGCCCGGCGGAACAGTGTCTCAGCCTCGGCCAAGCGAGCGGTGTCCTGCAGCAGCCGGCCAAATCGGTTGAGGGCCTGGTGCAAGCTCATATGGCTGATGGCGTTGTGTGGTTCGGCCTCGTATTTCTTCTCGGCGGCAACGAACAGGCGGCGCATCAGCGGCTCGGCCTCGGAGAAGCGAGCCTGCTCCTGATAAACGTCGATCAGGTCGTTGAGTGCCGCCTGTACATATGCGTTGTCAGGACCACCGCGATCCTTCTCGGCAAGCGCCAGCGCGCGCTTATACAGTGGCTCGGCATCAGCCAAGCGTCCCTGGCGCTTGTAGAGCATGGCCAGGTTGTTGAGCGGATTTCGGAGCGAAGGATCGTCCGGCCCGCGCTGCTTCTCGACAATCGCCAGCGCGCGCTTGAACAACGGCTCGGCATCGGCGTAGCGACGCTGCTGCAGATACAGGAAGGCAAGATTGTTCAGCGGGCTCAGCAGGTCCTGATGCTCGAGCCCGCGCGCCCTTTCCATGATGGCGAGCGAGCGTTGATACAGCGGCTCGACCTCTGCATGGCGGCGCTGTACGTCATAGAGCGTGGCCAGCCGATCGAGCCAGGCGCGCACCTCAGGGTCATCCGGCCCGCGCGTCTTTTCGGCAATGGCCAGTGCCCGCTTGTAATACGGCTCGGCCTCCGCGTACTGCTTCTGCATCTGGTGCGCCATGCCGAGCCGATGCAGCGCCGTTGCCACGTCGCGGTGGTCGGGCCCATGGGCCTTCTCCAGAATCTCAAGCACGCGTTTGTAAAGCGGTGCAGCTTCCGCGTATTGCTGGCGTGTCTCGTGCAGTCGGGCGAGCTCGCTGAGGGCGGTGGCGACCTGCAGATGGTCAGGCCCGAGCGCCTTCTCCTTGATCGCCAGCGCGCGCCTATAGAGCGGCTCGGCCTCCGCATACTTTCCCTGCGTGCGATGTGCTGATGCCATCTTGTCGAGCGTGGCCGCCAGTTCCGGGTGATCCGGCCCCAACGCTTTCTCCTTGATGGCGAGCGAACGCTGGTAGAGCGTGTCCGCGTCGGCGTAGCGTCCCCGTACCTCATGCAGGGTCGCCAGCCGGTCAAGGGCTGCGGCCACATCGGCATGGTCGGGCCCTTTCGTCTTCTCGGTGATGGCGACGGCGCGCTGATACAGGGGATCGACCTCCTCGAAGCGTCGTTGCATCCGGTAGGCGATCGCAAGACCGTTGAGGACCTCCACCACATCCAGGTGATCAGGGCCGCGCACCTTCTCCATGACGGCAACGGCGCGCTTGTAGACTGCCTCAGCCTCGGGGTAGCGCTTCTGCAGGACATGCAGCTCACCGAGCAGCCTGAGGGTCTTGCCGACCGCGGCGTTCTCGGGACCCAGCAGCCTTTCCTGCAGGGCCAGAGCGCGCTTGTGAAATGGCTCGGCCTCCACGAACCGGCTCTGCGCGCGGTGGATCAGCGAAACATTGTTAAGCAACTCGGCAACGCGTTCATCATCGGGACCAAACTCCGTCTCTCCGAGTGCCAGGGCCTTCTCGGCGAGCGGCAGCGCCTCGCTGAACTTGCGCGCCTGGAACAGCTCGGCCGCCTGACGGTTGAGGGTCTCGGTCTCCCCCTGCGATTGCGCAATAACCACGCCAACGGCGAGCACATTGCCGAGCGCCAGGGCGAACAGGAACGCTAATACCGGTTTAAATACACCTTTACGGGCGCGCACCTCGGGAACTCCCTTTGCTTGAACCCGCAAGAGCACAAGCTATGGGGCGGTCGTGGCAACGTAATGACCGCGTCGAGAAACCGCGCCTGCACCGGGCTGCTAGATCCGCCCAAGTCCTTTGCAGGACAGCGGAAAAATCCACAGGCAGCAATACCGTGGCGCTCTGCTGCCGCCCGAATCCCGCATACCCTGCTCGCGCCAAGTGAGGGGCGCATGAAGGCTTCGATCAGTCTCGTACTGTTGCTTCTATGCGGTTGCGCGATGGTTGAGCGGCTGCTCGTGCCCGAGCAGTCACCGCCGCGCGCTACGCTGCAGCCCGTCGATGCGCCGAGCAAAGCGCAAGTCGCCCAGATCCAGACCGTCAAGCCCCCTAAGCCGTGGCCGGCGCTGGTGAGCGTGTCCGCACCCGATCTGCCTCCCTGGCGCACACCATCCCAGAAGCCCGCGCGGGTCCTGGAGACGCCGCTTACGCCAAGCCAGCTCTTCAACAAACTCAACCGATCCGTTTACGCGGTCACGACACGCGGGCAATTCCGCGGATCTGCGGTGGCGGTCTCGCAGCGCGAGGCGATCACCAACTGTCACGTTGTGGCGCCACCCGAGCTCATCGTGCTCGTTAATGCGACAGCGCAGTTCACGGCCGAAGTCGTTTCGGCCGATCGCCTGACCGACCGATGCAATCTGCGTGTCCTTGACGGCGAACTGGAGCCCGTGCAGGGCTTTCGCGACTACGCCAGCCTGGCGGTGGGGGAGACCGTCTATACGATCGGCTCACCGAAAGGCATGGTCAATACACTCGGCAATGGCCTGGTGTCCGGGCTCAGGAGATCGGACGATACGCAGTTCATCCAGATCACCGCACCCGTGTCCAAGGGCTCGAGCGGCGGCGCGCTGTTCGACGACCGGGGCAACCTGATCGGCGTCACGACCTTCACCATCCAGGACTCGCAGAACCTGAACTTCGCCATTGCAGCCTCGCAGTTCTGGCAGTGATGCGCCAGACTGACCCCTGCCATCCCCACGCAATGCTTGCGGTGGTGGTCGATCCGTAGTGCACTGGTGGTGCACGACGGAGTAAACGACCTAGACGATGAAACCCACCATTCTCACCTGCGCGGTCACGGGCACGTTTCCAACGCGCGAGCACAACCCAGCCCTCCCCGTCACCCCCGCCGAGATCGCAGATGCCTGCATCGGCGCGGCCAAGGCCGGCGCCGCCATCTGCCATATCCACGTGCGCGAGCCCGATACCGGCCGCCCCAGCATGAAGATCGAGTACTATCGCGAAGTCGTGCAGCGCATCCGCGGCTGCGACACCGACCTGATCATCAACCTCACCTGCGGCCCCGGCGGACGCTTCATTCCGAGCGATGATGATCCCGCCAAACCGGCGCCGGGAACGCTCTTCAAGTCGCCCGAGATCCGCACCGAGCACATCGTCGAGCTGAAGCCCGAGATGTGCACGCTCGACCTCAACACCATGTGGTTCGGCGGCGGCGCCGTGATCAACACGCCGCGCAACCTGCGCATCATGGCCGAGCGCATGTATGCCGCCGGCGTCAAGCCAGAGCTCGAGGTGTTCGACACCGGCGACCTGGTGATGGCGCAGGATCTGGTGTCGGAAGGTACCTTGAAACTGCCGGCGCTGTTCCAAATCGTCACCGGCATCAAGTACGGCATGCCGCCAACGCCGGAGGCGATGCTGCTCGCCAAGTCGCTGCTGCCCAAGAACTGCGAGTGGGCCGCGTTTGGTCCCGGCCGCTATGCCTTCCCGATGCTGGCGCAGGCCTTCATTCTCGGTGGCCATTGCCGCATCGGCATGGAGGATACCGTGCATCTGGCCAGGGGCACGCCCACTCCCAGCAACGCGGCGCTGGTGGAGAAAGCCGTGCGCATCATTGGCGAGCTGGGCGGCAAGCTTGCGACCGTCGGGGAGGCGCGCAGCCTGCTCGGCCTGCCCGCCCGCACCTGAAGCGACCCGATCATCATGACCACCGCCGACGCCAATCATCGCGCTGCCGCTTGGCTGCGAGACCTCGAAACTACCCTCGCGGACACCGACGTGCCAGCGGTTCTGACGCTGTTTGACGATGATGAATGTTTCTGGCGCGACATGGTTGCCTTCACCTGGAACATTAAGACGATGGAGGGCAAGGAACAGATCGCAGCCTTCCTGTCGGCCACTCTTGCAGCCACCGAACCAAGCAATTTTCGCATCGAGGGCGAGGCACGCGAGGCAGCCGGCGTCACAGAGGTGCGCTTCACCTTCGAGACCAAGCTCGCGCGCGGCCGGGGCCTCGTCAGGCTGAAGGACGGTCGGGCCTGGACCTTCCTGACGGCGGCGCAATCGCTGAAGGGGTTCGAGGAGAAGTGCGGCTCCGCCCGCGACAGGGGCGTCGAGCACGGCGTGCACAAGAACCGCGCGACGTGGCTCGAGCGTCGGACAGCGGAGCAAGCCTCGCTCGGCTACACGCAGCAGCCGTACTGTCTCATTGTCGGCGGCGGCCAGGGTGGCTTGGCGCTGGCAGCGCGACTACGGCGCCTTGACGTCGCAACCCTGGTCGTCGAGCGCAGCGCGCAGGTCGGCGACAGCTGGCGCAATCGCTACAAGTCGCTCTGCCTGCATGACCCGGTTTGGTACGACCACATGCCGTATCTGCCGTTCCCGGATCACTGGCCGGTGTTCTCGCCGAAAGACAAGATCGGCGACTGGCTGGAAATGTACGCCAGGATCATGGAGCTAAATGTCTGGACCTCGACGGAGTGCAGGAGCGCCCGCTACGACGAGGTTCGCAAGGAGTGGGCCATCGTCGTCAATCGTGGCGGAGAGAGCGTCTGCCTGCGTCCCAAGCAGCTGGTGCTGGCGACCGGCATGTCGGGCGTGCCCGAGGTGCCGCGCTTTCCGGGGGCGGAGAAGTTCCGCGGCGAGCAGTGCCATTCGAGCAAATTCAAATCGGGAGCCGGCTACGCGGGCCGGCGCTGCGTCGTGATCGGCTCGAACAACTCCGCGCACGACATCTGCGCCGACCTGTGGGAGCACGGTGCCGACGTGACGATGGTGCAGCGCTCGCCGACGGTGGTGGCTCGTTCCGAATCGCTGATGGAGCTGGCTCTGGGACCGCTCTATTCGGAGGAGGCGGTGGCCAGCGGCATCACCACCGACATCGCCGATCTGACGCTCGCCTCAATGCCGCACCGGATCGCGCCGAGGAGGGCGGCCAAGGTCTACGAGGAAATCCAGCGCCGCGACCGCGACCTCTATGAGCGGCTCGACCAGGCGGGGTTTCTCTTCACCTTCGGAGAGGACGGGTCTGGCATCCACGCCAAGTACGTTCGCCGCGGATCGGGCTACTACATCGACGTCGGCGCCTGCGAGCTGGTGGCCAACGGCAGCATAAAGTTGCAGAGCCGGGTCAGGGTGGAGAATTTGACCGAGACCTCGGTCGTGCTGACGGACGGAACGGAGCTGCCGGCCGATCTCATCGTCTACGCCACAGGCTACGGTTCGATGAACGGCTGGGCGGCGCAGCTGATCAGCCAAGAAGTCGCCGACAAGGTCGGCAAGTGCTGGGGCCTCGGCTCCGACACCGCCAAAGACCCGGGTCCGTGGGAGGGCGAGTTGCGCAACATGTGGAAGCCGACCCAGCAAGAGGCGCTGTGGTTCCACGGCGGAAATCTGATGCAGGCGCGCTTCTACTCGCTGATCCTCGCCCTGCAGATCAAGGCGCGCGAGGTGGGACTACCGATGCAAATATACGGGTTGCAGCGGGTGCATCACCTAAGCTGAAAGCGGTCCTGCACATGAATTCAATTGGATAGCCCGCCGGGCTCACACGAAGTTTTCAACAGGCTGTTAACGAACTGCCAGCAGCGTTGAAAGACGTTTCCCATTTGGCTAGCTTTTGGGCGCCTTCCGACAAGAGATAGCCTGGCACATGGCGATAGAAATCGAGCGCAAGTTCCTGCTGCGCAGCAACGCGTGGCGCTCACTGGTCAACGGCCGCGTGCGGCTGCGCCAAGCCTATCTGGCACAGGACGGCGGCTTTTCCACCCGCATCCGTATCGTGGACACGAACTCGGCCACGCTGACAATCAAGTCGCGCAAGGCGGGACTGCGCCGTCTCGAGTACGAATACCCGATCCCACTGACCGATGCCGAGGCGCTGCTGTCGCTGCGCCAGGGCGCCAGCATCGAGAAGGTTCGCCATCACGTGCCATGGCATGGCCTGACCTGGGAGATCGACGTATTCGAGGGCGAGAATGCCGGTCTGGTGATCGCCGAAATCGAGCTTGGGCACGAGCAGCAGCAGTTTGAGATGCCGGCCTGGATCGGCGCCGAGATCACCGGCGACGAACGTTACTACAATAGCCGGCTGACCAAGCAGCCATTCGGCATGTGGACGCAGCCGGCCAGTCTGGACGTCGGACAGGCGAACTGACGGTCGCAGGCTCGCTCAGGTCGCATCCCGCTCAAGCAGCCAACCCAGCACAAGGGACAGGGCTCCCGCCAGGTAGAGCGGCCAGAGCGCTGCCAACGCCTCTCCTGCCGTCCATTCGCTATAGGCGACGTAGCGAAATACGCAGGCACCGAGCAATGCAGTCCCGCCGGCACCAATCAGCAGCGTGACAAGCTGCTCGCGCAGGCGCCGGCTCGCCAAAAGAATTGCAGATACGAATGCGGACACGCGGCCCCCCACCATCCGATGCATGAGAGCCGGTATAATGATCCGTCGACGTGTAGCTTTGTTGACGGGCACGTGACGAATTCAACGTGTTGCTCGATCACCGCAGCGCACCGACGCCCGTTGCGCGACTGCCGAGACGAGGCTGAGCCAACAGGTGC
>DASTOW010000161.1:0-21332 GCA_035762425.1 Hyphomicrobiaceae bacterium
CAGAACGGTATGAGGAAGGTCGGATAGGTGAGGATCAGCGACCAGGGCGTGTCGCCCAGCTTGTAGTTACGGATGATCTCCGACAGCGGAATGAAGAGCAGCGTCTGCGGCACGAGGTAGGTGATGAAGATGCCGGTGCCCAGGCTGCCGGCGAAGGGAAAGTTCAGCCGCGACAGCGCGTAGCCGGCGAAGATGCCGCAGAACAGCGAGATGGCGGTGGAGGCGAGCGCGATCAGCATGGTGTTCATGAGCCAGGTGGCGAACATGGTCTCGGTGAACAGGTACTTGATGTGCAGCAGCGTCGGATGCCACGTCCAGAACGGGTTGTAGTTGACCGCGCGCCAGGGACGGTAGAGTTCGCCGTCCGGCCGGAACGTGGTGATGATCATCCAGTAGAACGGGAACAGCAGGAAGATCAGGAACAGCGTGAGAGGGATGTAGAAGAACACCCACCGCCGCCAGATTGCGCCCTCGATCATCAGCGGGTCTCCACGCGGCGAATGTAGAGCAGCTGGAAGATGACGATCAGGAACAGGATCGGGAACATGGCAAGCGACACCGCCGCGCCCATGCTGAGGATGCCGGTTCCCACGCCCAGCTGATAGGCATACGTTGCAAACAGGTGCGTGGCGTTGGCTGGACCGCCGCCCGTCATCACGTAGACGATCTGGAAATCGGCGAACGTCTGGATGACGGAGAACAGCACCACCACCATGGTGACGGGCAACAGCAGCGGCCAGGTGATGTGAATGAAGCGCTGCCACGGCTTGGCGCCATCAATGGCGGCTGCCTCGTTGAGATCGGGGCTGATGGTTTGCAGTCCGGCCAGCAGCGAGATGGCAAAGAACGGCACGCCGCGCCAGATGTTGACGATGATGATGGACAGCATGGCGAGATCGGGATCGCCGAGCCAATTGATGGCGCTCGAGATCAGGCCGAGCTTGTAGAACAACCAGTTGAGCACGCTGAAGGTGGGATCGAACATCCACTTCCAGGCGAACGTCGACAGCACGGTCGGGATGATGAAGGGCAGCAGGATGAAGGCGCGCGTGAAGGCCTTGAACCTGAAGTGGCGATTGAGCAGCATCGCCAGCCACAGTCCGAGGGCCAGCTTGAACACGGTGGTGACGGCTGTGTAGAAGCAGGTATTCCAGACGACGTGTGCGAAGATCGGATCGGTCATCAGCCGCTGGAAATTTTGCAGACCGACGAACTCGCCCGGTATGCCGACGCGCGCGCTGCTGACCGACAACAGGATGCCGCGCACGAACGGGTAGGCGATGAACAGACCGAGCAGGGTAAGCGTTGGCAGCAGCAGGAGGAAAGCCAGGCTGCGCTCGTTCTCAAGCGGTCGCCACTTTTGCCTGGGTGGCTTTTGATGCATGCCGACGTCGGCGCCGGCGACCGTGACTGCCATGGACCGTTTCCTGTTGCGTCCTATCATCCGGTCGGCCGCCTCGCCGAAGCGAAGCGGCCGCCAGACTTATGTCGTTGGGTGACGTCGGGCCATGCATGGCCCGACCATGTGCCTTAGGCGCCGTAGATCTTCTTGAGTTCGCCATCGCATGCCGCAACCGCATCCTCGGCCTTCTGGCCCTTGATGGCGGCTCCGACCATGTTGCCGAGCAGATACTTGGTCAGCACCTCGGCAGCCTTGGCGTTCGGCTCACCTGGATAGCCTGGCGTCAGGCCCTGCTTACCGGCAACCGCAAACGGCTCCATCACCGGGTTCTGCTTCCACATGGCGTGGGTTTCCCAGCTGCTGGTGCCCGGCGTGTAGAAGCCCTGGCCGGTGGTGAACCACTGATCGTAGTTCTCCTTGGTGTGGATGAAGCGCAGCAGGTCCTTGGCCGCCTTCTCGTTCTTCGTGTAGCTCGGCATCACGTGCGAGGTGTACGTGTGCATGCCGAACTGACCCTTCGGGCCACCCGGCAGCGGCGCATGCAGGATGTCGTCCTTCAGCGGCTTGCCGTCGGCCGTCTTGTACTGATCGGCCTTGCGCACGCTCTCGATATAGATGGAGGCGCCGTTCAGGGTCGAGCAGATCGTGCCGGCCAGAAACGCGCGGTTGTTGGAGGCGTCATCCCAGGCAAGACCACCCTCGTCGAAGGCGTCTTTCCAGGCCCCCACCATCCACTTGACGGCCTCGACCGTCTCCTTGGAATTGAGGACGACCTTGCCCTTGTCGTCGATCTCGGTGCTGCCGAACGACCACAGCAGGGGATAGACGAAGGTCGGCGGATCGCCGAACGACTGGCCGAGCGACTGGCCAATCGGGTAGCCCTTGGCCTTCAGCTTCTTGCCAGCATCGCGATACTCGTCCCAGGTCTTGGGGAATGCGTTGAGGCCAACCTCGGCGAACAAAGATTTGCGGTAGGCATTCATGGCGCCGATCATGGCCATCGGCATCGAGAAGTATTTGCCGCCTGACGAACAGTTGCCAACGGAGATTTTGTAGTAGGCGCCTTGCGCCTTGCTCACTTCCTCTGCGACGTCCGTCAGATCGACCAGGCTCGCCTTGTAGAGATGCGGGTGGTTGTTGAACAGCATGATGAGATCGGGGCCGGCGCCCGACTGGATGCCGGCGGTGATGCGCGGCTGCAGGTCGTTGCCATTGACGGTCTCGTAGTTGACCTTGATGCCGAGCGACTTCTCGGCTTCCGGCAGCAGTTTCTGGCGCATCAGCTGGTCGCAGGCCGGGACGAAATCGTTCCAGCGCAGCCAGTGCACGGTCGTCGTCTGTGCATAGGCGGGCGCCCTTCCTGTGGCCAAGATGCCGGCCATTCCGCCCGCCTTCAACGCGAGCGTGCCGGCACCCGATACCTTGAGGAATTTGCGTCGCGTAACACGAGCCATCGTACGTCCTCCCAAAGATTATGAATCGTCGACTTTTTGCAGTCGTGGCGAAAGTCTAGGTGGATATGGTACCCGAGACAAGCTCTCGCCGCATGCCGACTCCAGTACGACAGCCAAACAAGGTTATGCTTTGCGCCGGCGACCGTTTCCCAACCGGCGGCGGACGTCCGACCGATGGGCAGCCGGCCCAAACGCTCATTTTTGCGGCAACCAACCTGTACGATTTTTCATGCCACGACAAACCACGTGCCCGCCCCAGGTCGTCGAATGGTAACTGCGCTGCAACCCTACCGCGCTGAGCGCTACGACATTGGTGCTGCGCGCGATGGCCGGCCACTCGCCCTGCAGCCGATCACAGCCGCAATGGCCGATCGCCTGGGCGAGGCCATCGCCCAAATCGGGCCGTGGGCGCACTACGCAATTGCCGACACCGCGCTGGCCGAGGCGTTCAAGTCCACCGGCACGATCACCGCCAGCTACCAAATCGAATGCGCGGGCGAGAGTGCGGGTGCGGTCGTCATTCGCCCGCAATGGCTGGTCGGGGCCTATTTGCAGATGCTGGCCGTGCTGCCGGCGTTCCAGGGGCAGGGCATCGGCACGCGCGTGGTCGCGTGGTTCGAAGCCGAGGCACGCCTGAAGGGGCGCAGCGCGTGGCTGTGTGTGAGCGCGTTCAATCCCGGCGCGCAGCGTCTCTACCGGACGCACGGCTTTGAGCTGGTTGCGAGGCTCGCTGATCTGGTGCGCGACGGCGACGACGAGTTGCTGATGCGCAAGCGGCTCAAGTGAGTTTAGCGAGTGCTGTCGACAGGGCCGGTCCCGGTTCGGGTAGGTGCGGCGGCTAGGCGTGGCCAGCTTCGCTGACGAGGTGCGAGGGATCGATGCCGATCTTGGACAGCGCGCGCCCGTATTTCTGCTCGAGGTCGGTGTCGAACAGCAGGTCGAGATCGGCGGGGCAGTGCAGCCAGCCGTTGGCGGCGATCTCGGTCTCGAGCTGGCCGGCGCGCCAGCCGGCATAGCCGAGCGCCAGGATGGCGCGGTCCGGACCCTTGCCGCCAGCGATCGCTTTCAGGATGTCGATGGTGGCGGTCAGGCACACGCCGTCGTCGATCGGCAGCGTCGAATCGTCGACGAAGTAGTCGGCGCTGTGCAGCACGAAGCCGCGGCCGGTCTCCACCGGCCCGCCCACGTGCACCTGCAGGTCGATCAAGTCCGATTCATCGTCGCTATCGGTGGAGATGCTGAGCTGGCCCAACAGCTCGGGGAAACTGATGTGGGGCGCGCGCTGATTGATGATGAGCCCCATCGCACCTTCGGCCGAATGTGCGCACATATAGATGACCGAGCGGGCGAAGCGCTTGTCGCTCATGATCGGCATCGCAATCAGCAGCTGGCCGTCGAGATAACCATCCTGGGACTTGCGCTTTTTCGGAGTTCGCATGGGGTAAGACTAACGCCTTGACGGCGCGCCTGTGAAGGGGTGACGGGGGCCTGCTGCAACCGGGGTCAAGGATACTTGAATTGAGCTTGCCAAAGCCTGACATAGGATCGTGCAAACACCGAGGAGTAAATGACCACTCCCCCTATGCAACGCGGATGGGCGGCCCGGGCTGTATTGTGCGGCGCGCTGATGGCGGCGGCCCTGGTCCTATGGCCGGCGCCCATGCAAGCGGCCAGTCAGGCCGCGGTTGCCACACAATGGGTGTCGTTGCATGGCGCACGCATCCGGCTGGTCGCCGGGCCGGCAGCAGGCCATGCCAAGGGCTATCTCGCCGGCGTGGAACTCGAGCTGGCTCAGGACTGGAAGACCTACTGGCGCATGCCTGGCGATGCCGGCATACCGCCGCTGTTTGACTGGTCCAAATCGATCAACACCGCGGCTGTCACGGTTCTCTACCCAACGCCGACGCGCCTACACGAGCCCGCTGCCGAGACGGTGGGCTACAAGGGCAGCATGATGTTTCCGGTTGAGGTGAAGCCGCTCGATCCGGCCAAGCCAGTCGTGCTCGACCTCAAGATGGAACTCGGCATCTGCAAAGACATCTGCATTCCAGCCGAGGTGCAGCTATCGCTGACCATTCCTGCCTCGGGTCTGTCGGGCGCTTCGCCGGTCCAGGCCTGGCGCGAGCGCGTGCCGCGGCCGCAGCCGCTGCGCGGGTCCGGCGACCCCGAATTGAAGAGCGTGACGGCGGTGCTGGAGGGGTCGGCACCGCGGCTGCTGGTCGAAGTGGCATTTCCGGGCGGCTCGAAGAACGCCGATGTGTTCATCGAGGCACCGGATGGCCTTTATGTGCCGATGACCAAGCGGCTGGCCGATGGGGCGGGCGGTATTGCCCGCTTCGAGGTCGACCTGTCACGTGTCGATGCCCACGACTTCAAGGGCAAGCAGCTGATCCTGACGCTGGTCGGCGACAACGGCGCGGCGACTGAGGCGACCTGGCAGCTTTAGGTGCGCCGGCTCAGCAGACCGGCTCCAGAGTCCCATCATCACACTCATGACATCCTGGCTTGGCTTCAATGTCGGGAGCGCCTAAGTTCGGCGCGGGTTTCCCGTTGCCAAGTCCATTGCAGAGAGGATCATGCCATGACGATCAAGGTCGGCGACCGCTTGCCCGATACCACCTTCATGACCATGGGTGCCGACGGCGCGCCCAAGCCGGCCAAGACGTCGGACGTGTTCGGCGGCAAGAAGGTCGCCCTGTTCGCGGTGCCCGGCGCCTTCACGCCGACCTGCCACAAGCAGCACATGGCGGGCTTCGTGCAGAACTTCGGCGAGCTCAAGAGCAAGAAGTTCGACACGGTGGTGTGCACGGCAGTGAACGACATCTTCGTACTGACCGCCTGGGCCAAGGAGTCCAACGCGGACGGAAAGATCGAAATGCTGGCCGACGGCAGCGCCGAGTTCGCCAAGAAGGTAGGGCTCGAGGTCGACCTCACCGCACGCGGGCTCGGGGTGCGTTCCAAGCGCTATTCGATGATCGTCGAGGACGGCGTCGTGAAGTCGCTCAACATCGATGAGACGCCGGGCGTGCACGACATGTCGAGCGCCACCAAGCTGTGTAGCCTGGCGTAGCCGCCGACGATACGCAGCCACGCTTTGCGATGTCACCCCGCCGAAGCCGGCGCGGGTGACATCTTGTTTTGGGGGCGATACTCGGCTGTTCCATCCGGAACAGAAGCGCTGCCGTCTTGCATGCTTCTCTTGTGTGCGGGTCCTTGGCTGCCGCCTGGCAGCAGCAATCGTACAAGAGGGGTGGCATGTTGCTCGAGAGCAATTGGGCTCGTTTTGTCGTGGCCGCAATGCTGTGCGGTACTGTTGCGTCGGCCTCGCCGGCGGCGGCCTACAAGTGGCCCGGCGACGGCGCCCATCACATGGCGGTCCTGGCGGCGATGGTGATCGGGCAGTCTTGTCGCGGCTCGCTTTCGCGCCAGGAGCGGGTGGAGATGCGCACGTATCTTACGGCGAAGCGGCGCGAGCACGAGAAGCAGCAGGCGGACCCCAAATCACGCGAGGCCAACCAGATCCAGCAGGACCAGCTCGATGGTCTGGCGCAGGCGCTGGCGGTGCTGATCGCGCCGGATCAAGTGCAGAAGGTGACCGCCTACTACAGCCGCCTCGCAACCGAGCAGCAGGCGGCGAAGGACAAGTCCGGGACCTATCCGCCCCTCTCGTGGGCCACCGTGCAACGCGGCGTGGCCGGCGCCTTCAACAGGGCGTTGCGGAGGACAGGGAGCTGCGATGCCGACAACTTGGAGTTTGCCCGCGACATGGCCAAGCGCGTGCGAACGGCCATGTCGGCTGAGGCCTGGCTGGCATTGTCCGGCAGGCCGCTTGGCAAGCACGGCAGGTTCGGCGATGTGATCGTTGCCCGAGTGATAGGGCGCAAATGCCCAGACTTACTGTCAGCAGCGGAAACGGCCGAGCTGCAGGCCTACATCGATCGCACGTTCGCCGAATTGGCCAGAACCGCCAAACGTGCGGACGCCGCCGAGCGCGCCTTTCTTGCCAAGGCGGAGGCCAGATACGAGCGGGGCTTTGCCGGCTGCGAGGGCTATTCGGCGATCCAGGCGCGCAAGGCGCTCGAGCAGGCGCGGGGTGGCGCCGCCCCTCAATAACCACGGCGCCATGCCTCTCTCGCACGCATTGCCGGAAAGACAGGCAGAACCGGTGCTCAACCCTTCAGGCGCCGATTGCACTCGCTGTAGTAGCCGCCGCCCTTGGCGATCCACACCAGCCCACCGTTGCCGTTGCTTGCCTTGTTGGCGTTGTACTGGTCGAGGCAGGTGTGCAGCCGGGCCTTGCCGGCGCTCTCCTTGCTGTACTTGGGCGAGACGGCGCTGGGGAACACAGGGTTGGCGCCGTAGCCCAGTTGTGGCGCTGTCTTCGGGCTGGCCGGGGTGGTCGATTGCGCGGCAGGCGTCGCGTCGGCGCCGCATTGCGCCTTGCGGAAGGCCTGCCAATTCATGCCATTGAGCGTGCCGGCAGCGCGCGCGTCTTGGAACTTGGCGCTGCATTCCTTCATCGTCAGTGCTTGCGCGGGCCCGCCCACCAGCGCCAGCATTGCGGCCATGGCCAGGCTGCCCGTCAGGGCTGCAGTTCGTCCTTGCATGATGTGCCTCCGTTGCGGGGGAGCAAGTACAGACCGATTGACGGGCGAGGGGTCTCGTCGCCAATCTGGGCGGCAGCATCGGCGCGGGTCGGCTAATCGTCTGGTAACGAAGACGGTAAATGGGCGTCCCGCATGAGAACGGGGGCGTCATGGGCGAAGCGTGCGATCTGACGGCGGTGGAGGCGCGGCGCATGATCGGCGAGCGCAACTTGTCGCCGCTCGAGTTGATGGAAAGCTGCCTCAAGCGCATCGAGGCCACCAATGCGGCGGTGAATGCCATCGTCGCCATCGACCCCGAGTCCGGCCGCCGGCAGGCGAAGGCGATCGGGCAAGCCATTCAGCGCGGCGAGGACCCGGGGCTGCTTGGCGGCCTGCCGGTCGGCCTCAAGGACCTGCAGGCTTCGGCCGGTCTGCGCACCACGTGGGGCTCGCTGCTATACAAGGACCACGTGCCGCGCGAGGATGATTTCACCGTCGCCAATGTGCGCAAGGCGGGCGGCGTCATCTTCGTCAAGACCAACACGCCCGAGTTCGGCGCCGGCTCCAACACCACCAACCGCGTATACGGCGCGACCGGCAATCCCTTCGACCCGAAGCTGACCAGCGCCGGCTCGTCCGGCGGCTCGGCGGTGGCGTTGGCGTTGGGCCAGGTGCCGCTGGCGACGGGCTCCGACTACGGCGGCAGCCTGCGCACGCCGGCTGCGTTTTGCGGAGTGGCGGGCTTTCGGCCCTCGCCGAGCGTGGTGCCGAGTGTCGATCGGGCGGCCGGCCTCGTCCCGTTCGGGGTGACGGGGCCGATGGCGCGCACGATCGCCGACCTGCATCTGCTGCTGAGGGCGCAAGCCGTCGAGGATCGGCGCGATCCGTTTTCCTCGGAGGACGGTGCGGCCCGCATCCCCAAGCAGCTGAAGGGTGCGGACATCGGCAAGATGCGGGCCGCGGTGTCACCCGATCTCGGCTGCGCCCCGGTCGACCGGGAGATCGCGCGTGTGTTCAAGGAGCGCGTGCCGCACTTTGCCTCAGCATTCCGCGAAGTGAGCTGGCAGGCGCCCAATTTCTCGGGCGTGCACGAGATGTTCGAGGTGCACCGCGGCGTGCAGTTCGTGGCGGCGCACGGCGAGCGGCTGGCGAAGTCGCGCGAGCTGCTCGACCGCAACGTCATCGACAACACCGAGCGCGGGCTCGCCCTGTCGCTGCCCGATGTAGCCCGCGCGCATGTTGAGCAGACCAGGCTCTACAAGCGCTTCCTCGCCTTCTTCAAGGACGTGGATGTGCTGCTCTGCCCGGCAGCATCCGTGTCGCCATTCCCGCACAGCCAGCTGTTCGTGGAGGAGATCAACGGCGAGAAGATGCCGACCTATATGCGCTGGCTCGCCATCACCTACGCGCCGACCATGGCGCTGGCTTGCGCGGCCGTGCTGCCGTGCGGCGTCGATCATCGCGGCATGCCATTTGGCATCCAGGTGATCGGGCCGAACGGCGCCGACACCAAGGTGCTGGAGGTGGCGCATGCACTTGAAGGCGTGCTGGCCCGCAACGAAGTGACGCGGCGGCCGGTGCCCAAGGTGTAGCTCATCCAACTGAGGTTGATGCGGCCCGCCGCCCAGGCGAACGGGGAGCGGCGCCCGTCAGGCGGCGCGCACAGCTTGGGCTTCGCTCGGACGGCAGGAGCTGACCTTGCACTATCTAGGGAAATCATAGAGTTGCGCCGCCAACGGACGCGCCCGCGGCAGAGCAGCCCGACCTGCGAGCAGGCGGGGTTTTCCACAAGTTTGTCCGGACGGCGACGGGAACGAGGCAGGGCGTCCGTTGGTTTTATGCGCGACCCCTGTGTGCCGCGTACCGATCCTGGAGTGCCGTATGCGCGCCGCTCTCAACTTGCTGCTGGTTTCCTCCGGCTTTGTCGTGATCTTCCTCAGCATTGCTGCCGTCAGCGCCCTGCTGACGGCGACCATCCATTCGCAGATCTACACGCCCAAGCTGTCGCCGATCGTCATCACGAATTGAGGTGGCAGGTGAGGAGGTCTTGGGTATTGGCCGGCGCGCAATCCGGGATGACAGGTGCACCACTTGACCTGCGGCGGCCACGCGCTACCTGAAGCGCATGAACATCAACGGCACGCCCTACCGCACTATCTGGCTCGGCAAGGACGGCGGGTCGGTGGCCATCATCGATCAGACCAGGCTGCCGCACGAGCTCGTCATCCGGCAGATCGGCACGCTTGCGCAAGCCGCGCATGCCATCAAGTCGATGCAGGTGCGGGGTGCGCCGCTGATCGGCGCCATGGCGGCCTACGGCGTTGCCCTGGCGCTGCGCGAGGATGCCTCCGACGAGGGGCTGGACAGGGCGATCGAGCTTCTGGCCGAGCAGCGGCCGACGGCGGTCAACCTGCGCTGGGCGCTGGAGCAGATGCGAGCGGCGGTGGGCAATCTGCCGCATCAAGCGCGTATCGCTGCCGGCTACGCCAGGGCGGCGCAGATCTGCGAGGAGGACGTCGCCGCCAACCGGCGCATCGGCGAGCATGGCGTGGCGCTGATCGAGGCGGCGGCAGAGACGAAGCCCGGTCAAACGGTCAATGTGCTGACACACTGCAACGCCGGCTGGCTCGCCTGCGTGGACCGCGGCACGGCGCTGGCACCGATCTATGAGGCGCATGATCGCGGGCTGCCGGTGCATGTGTGGGTCGACGAGACGCGGCCGCGCAACCAGGGCGCGGCACTGACCGCCTACGAGCTGGCTGGCCACGGAGTGGCGCACACAATTGTGGTGGACAACGCCGGCGGGCACCTGATGCAGCGCGGGCTGGTGGACCTCGCCATCGTCGGCGCCGACCGCGTCACCGCCAGCGGCGACGTCGCCAATAAGATCGGCACCTACCTGAAAGCGCTGGCGGCCCGCGACAACGGCGTGCCGTTCTATGTCGCTTGCCCGCACTCGACGATTGACTGGACGCTGCATGACGGTATGGCGATCCCGATCGAGCAACGCAGCGCCGACGAGGTGCTGCTGATGCGCGGACGCACCCGGGAGGGTGCGATTGTGCAGGTCGAGATTGCGGCCCCCGGAAGTGGCGCCCGCAACGACGCCTTCGATGTCACGCCGGCACGGCTGGTGACGGGCATCATCACTGAGCGAGGGCTAAGCGCCGCATCACGCGAGGGACTGGCTGGACTCTATCCCGAGCAGGCCAAGCGCGCCGCATTCGCCCTGCAGCGGGAATAGCTCTGTTGCACGTGAAACAATATGCGGGCGGCGGCGCCCTCAGTTGTCGCGCAGCCCGTGGGCGATGATCTTGCGCATCACGGTCGGCAGTGCCTGTGCGTTGAGGTCGCGGCGCGGTATCCAGCTGCAACGGGAAGGATCGGCCCAGAACGTCAGCGCCGCTTCGCTGGCAACAAGCGCGCGGTAGACCATCGTCTCCAGCCGGAAATGCGTGAAGGTGTGCGTGACCGTTCCGGGCACGGCCCACCAGTCGCCGCGCACGGGCGCCGCGCGCAGCGCCTGCCGGGCCTCGGGAAGGGTCTCGGCCCAGTCCGTGGAGGGAACCTCCAACATTCCGCCGAGCAGCCCTGCCGGTGCCCGCTTGCGCAACAGGATGCAGCCGTCCTCGCGCAGCGCCAGGAACGCGAAGCCTAATCGCAGCGGCCGCTCGGGCTTGGCGGCCTTGATCGGCAGCGCCGCCTCCAATCCGAGCGCGCGGGCGCCACATTCGCGCTCCAGCGGGCACATCAGGCAGGACGGGCGCTTCACCGAGCACAAGCTCGCGCCGAGATCCATCAGTGCCTGGGCGGCGTCGCCGGCGCGCCTGGGCGGAGTGAGCGTCTGGGCCAGTCGGCGGATCTGGGGCTTCGCCCCCGGCAAAGGGTCGCGGACGGCGAACAGGCGGGCCGTCACCCGTTCGATGTTGCCGTCTACAGGCATGGTCGGAGCGGCGAAGGCGATGGCAGCGATAGCGGCTGCCGTGTAAGGCCCGATGCCCGGCAGGCGGCCCAACTCTTCCTCGGTATCCGGAAAGCGGCCGTTGTGCTCGGCTACGATCACGCCCGCACATTTGTGCAGATTGCGCGCACGGCTGTAGTAGCCAAGCCCCGCCCAGGCGGCCAACACGTCATCCAAAGGGGCAGCCGCAAGCGCATCGATCGAGGGCCAGCGCTCCAGGAAACGCTGGTAGTAGGGGATAACCGCCGGCACCGTCGTCTGCTGCAGCATGATCTCGGACAGCCACACCCGATAAGGATCGGCCTTGCGACCAGGCTTAGCCCGCCACGGCAGATCACGCCGCTCCTGGTCATACCAGTCGAGCAGGCCCGCCATGCTCTCCGGCCCCGGCAACCGAAACCGTAGTTGCTTCTTTGCCACAGACGACATGCACTCGTTCCCGGCCCGGCACGAATCAGTACCCCCATGTTAAGCCCGGCCATCTCTACTGGATACCAGCCACGGGGCTTGCTGCTTGACTACCCACACCCGCAATCGTGCCACAGCGCATGTCTCGCCGCGCGCGGCCGTCGGCTTCGCTCGCAAGCGGCCGAACGCTTTGTTCGGGGTCAAGGCGGTCGGCAGTTTCGTGCCAGGCCTGACGCGCAAAGCCTTCGAGAAATACGGGTTTTCCGCCGCCACGCTGATTACCGATTGGCCGGCCATCGTCGGCCGGGAGCTTGCGACCGTCACGGCGCCCGAACGCCTGAAGTGGCCGCGCGCGGTTGAGCACGCCGAGGACGATACGCATACCTCCACTGGCAAAGGCCGCCCCGGCGCAACGCTGGTGCTGCGCGCGGACGGATCACAAGCGCTGGCGGTGCAGTATGGGTCGCGCCAGATCATCGAGCGCATCAATGCCTATTTCGGCTATGCCGCCGTCGCCGAACTGCGCATCGTGCAGGCTCCTGTCGATCCAGCGCCGGGCCTCGTGCAGCCGGTGCGGAGAGCTACGGCACCGCCCCTCACCAAGGAAGTGGCAGGCATCGCCGACGCCGGTCTACGCGACGCACTGGCACGCCTGGGTGCGGGAGTGAGAGCCGGACGCTGACGCCAAGCATCTTGATTTGTCGCGATTTTGCGTTCTGCGCGGCCATATCTATGGTGCCGGCATGCCCGAGACCCAAAATTTGCCGTCCATCCTGAAACCAGCGCTTGCAGGCGCTCGCGGGAGCATCGGCCGTCGCCGGCTGATGCTGGCCTCGTTGGCCGCACTTGGCAGTGCGGCTGCTTCGCGTTGGGCGCGGCCCGCGCTGGCCGAGGAGCGCAAGGGCAACTCGCCCGCGCACCTGTCCGTGGATGAGCTGATGCAGCCAGGACCGTTGCCGGATCTGGCCTTCGGCAGTCCCAGCGCGCCCATCACACTGGTCGAGTACGCCTCGCTGACCTGCCCGCACTGCGCCGCCTTCCACAACACCGTGCTGCCTCAGCTTCGGCAGAAGTACATCGCCACCGGCAGGGTGCGCCTGGTGCTGCGCGAGTTCCCGCTCGACAATCTGGCAGCGGCGGCCTCGATGCTGGGGCGCTGCGCCGGCGAGGACAAGGCCTTCGCACTGTATGCAGTGTTGTTCGCGCGCCAGAACGAATGGGCGTTCGTGGACAAGCCCGTGCCGGAGCTGTTCCGGTTCGCCAAGCTCGCCGATTTCACGAAAGCGACTTTCGATGCCTGCCTGAAGGACCAGAAGTTGCTGGACGATATCGCGGCGATACGCACGCGCGCCTCCAGGCAGTTCGGCGTGACGGTGACGCCCACCTTCTTCGTCAACGGCAAGCGGCTGGAGCGGGGCGCGACGCTTGAGGATTTCGAAAAGGCGTTTGCGGCCGCGCCGGTAAAGGGGTGACGGCACTATCCCAGGCTGTCGTATCTACACATCCAAGCCAACATCGCCGCGCCCCCCAGACAGCAGGGTCATCTGTTGTGCAATCCCGAACAGGCCCTGAGGCCGATCGGCTCAGCCGACGTTTGAAAATGGGCTGGGCGCGACAAGGAAAACGTCACTCGCCTCACCACCGCGCCAACGCGCAGGGGGTGAGGGCGTGCTGAATGCTACCAGCGGCGGCGCCACCAGCCGCCACAGCGCCGGAAAACAACTGCGCGGTCCGCACCAGGTCCTACACCACACTTTCTCGACAGCCGAGGCGCCAGCGGCGGCGCGCAGGTCTGCCGGCACGCCCGCCGCTGTGGCGCGACTGGCTGCGAATACCGCTACGCCCGCCACCATGGTGAGCGCTGCGGCAGCGATGAGAATGCCTTTGTGCATGTAGTACCTCCGCGGTTGGTCCGGCTGTACAATCGAGCCGGTGCGCAAGCCTGGGCGGCCGGCTTCGGGCAGTTCCATGCGCGCTCCTCGGGAGGGGCAAGAAGGGCAAAGGCTCGGATACAAATCTAGCTAAATGCCGTTCGGCATCCACAAGCCGGCAGCCGATGCGGCGGGCCTGCGAAGCGCAAGCCGAACCGCCGGGCCCGCACCCTCAATCGGTGCTATCTGGGCCGAATTGGCGCGGCGATTCTCACGCCGATTTGCCTTAATCCTGGGCGAACCTATGCTATCAGGCAGCCGGCCACCCGCAGCTGCCCAAAACTCGCAAGGACCAATCCGTTGAAACCGTCCTCCAATCTCGACCTGAAGCGGGTCTCACAGAAGCTTTCAGACCCACTCAACCGCCGCAATGTGCTGTTCGCTGGCGCCGGCGTCCTCGCCCTGGCGGCCGCCTCCGCCTGGTTCATGTCATCCTCAAGCGAGCCAAGCGCGGCAACCAAGCCCTCCCGCAAGAGTGGGCGCGTGACCGAGGTTCCAGTCGATAAGCTGATGGAGCCCGGCCCGCTGCCCGAGCTCATGGTTGGCGATCCGAAAGCGCCAGTCACCATCGTCGAATACGCGTCCATGACCTGCGGACATTGCGCCAACTTCCACAACAACATCTATCCGGCGCTGAAGACGAAATACATCGATACCGGCAAGGCGCGCCTGATCATGCGCGAGTTCCCGCTCGATGATCGGGCGACGGGCGCTGCCATGCTCGCCCGCTGCGCCGGCGATGGCAAAACCTTCCCCTTGATATCGGCATTGTTCGCGCGGCAGGAGGAGTGGGCGTTCGTGCCGAAGGAGAACTTCGTGGCCGAGCTGTCCAAGTTTGCCAAGCAGGCCGGCTTCACGGACGAAAGCCTGCGCGCCTGCCTCAGCGACCAGGCGCTGATGGATAAGGTTCTGAAGGTGCGCGGGCGCGGCGCTGACGAGTTCGGCGTGAACTCGACGCCAACATTCTTTATCAATGGAAAGCGTCTTGCCGGCGGCTCGATCGAGGACTTCGACAAGGCGATCGAGCCGCTGTTGAAGAGCTGAGGGACCGTTGCCGAAGCATCGCGCATTTGTCGCCCTTGCCATGATCGGCGCGCTCGCGGGCGGATGCTCGGGTGAGGTGCCGACGCTGACCTCGAGCGGTCAGACGGCACAAGCGGCGACGCTTGCCACCCCTGGCGAGGCCACGCCCGATACCCCCGCGTTCAACCCGTTCTCGGAGGGGCCGGCCACCGTCGGTGCCCGCGAGGTGCTGCAAAATCCGTCTATGGCGGAGGTGATGAAGGTTGGCACATTGCCGGACATGGCGCTCGGGCGCGCCGACGCACCAGTCACCATCATCAAATATGCGTCGATGACCTGCCCTTACTGCCGGCGCTTCCAGCTCGAGGCGTTCCCCGTCCTCAAGAAGGACTACATTGATACCGGCAAGGTCCGCTTCATCATCCGCGAATTCCCGATCGGCAAGCAGTCGGGCCTGGCCACCGTTGCCCTGCGCTGCGCGGCGCCGGACAAGTACTTCGCCCTCTATGACAAGTTGATGGCTCAGCAAACCTCCTGGGTCAGCCAGGAGGTTCGCCCCGACCCCATCTTCAAGGTGGCTGCCCAAGTGGGGATGACGCGGGCCGAATTTGACTCGTGCCGTGAGAATCGCGGCATGATTGCCGGGCTCAACTGGGTCAAGGATCGGGGCCGGACGCTCGGCGTCATCGGCACGCCGAACTTCTTCATTCAGGGCAAACTGGTTAAGTCGGTGATCGGGATCAAGGAAATCCGCGAGATGGTGGATCCGATCCTGGCCGGACGGGTGGCCGAGGCCAACGCCCCAACCCGCTGAGCGGCTGATTGGGCCGATTTGTCGTGTAGCTGTAGCGTGTGGGTTGGGTTAGGGCGTAGCCCGTAACCCCACATTTTCCGGATCCTTTGCGTTCGCGTTGGGGTTTGGCGCGGGCGCGCTAACCCAACCTCGTGAGGTTGTTGGTCCCATGCACATAAACCGGCTTCGGCTCTTGGGCTTCAAGTCCTTCGTCGAACCGACCGAACTCATTATCGAGAAGGGGCTGACCGGCGTGGTGGGCCCGAACGGCTGCGGCAAGTCCAACCTGCTCGAAGCCTTGCGCTGGGTTATGGGCGAGACCTCGCACAAGAGCATGCGCGCCGCCGCCATGGATGACGTGATCTTCTCCGGCACCTCCACCCGGCCTGCGCGCAACAGCGCGGAAGTCACCATCTTCATCGACAACAGCGACCGCAAGGCACCGGCCGAGTTCAACGGCGGCGACACCCTGGAGGTGACACGCCGCATCGAGCGCGAAGCGGGTTCGGCCTATCGCGTCAACAGCCGCGAGGTGCGCGCCCGCGACGTGCGCATCCTGTTCGAGGATGCCGCCACCGGCGCACGTTCGCCGGCCCTGGTGCGCCAGGGGCAAATCAGCGAGATCGTCAACGCCAAGCCCGAGCAACGCCGCCGCATCCTGGAGGACGCCGCTGGCATCGCCGGCCTGCACAGTCGCCGGCACGAGGCCGAACTGCGGCTACGCGCCGCCGAAAGCAACCTCGCCCGCGTCAGCGACATCTTGGGTCAGCTCGGCTCACAGATCGAAAGCCTGAAGCGGCAGGCGCGGCAGGCCCGCCGCTATAAGGAACTGTCGGTCGAGATCCGCAAGGGCGAGGCCGTGCTCGCACATCTGCGCTGGGTGGATGCGCAGGCGCAGGTCGACGCCGAGGAGACAGCACTGGCCGCTGGCCTGGAGAGGGTTGGACGCGCCACCGAGGCCGAGACCAAGGCGGTGGTGGCCGAAGCGGAGACCGCGGACAGGATTCAGCCGCTGCGCGAGCAGGAAGCCGCCAAGGGCGCGGTGCTGCACCGCTTCAAGCTCGAGCAGGACAACCTGGAGCGCGAGGCGCAGCGTACGGCGGCCCGTCAGCGCGAGTTGGAAGGCCGCATCGCCCAGCTCGGGCGCGATCTGGCACGGGAGGAATCGCTGATCGCCGAGGCCAAGGACACCCTGGCCCGCCTCGACGCCGAGACCCAGTCGCTCGCCAACACCACGCGCCTGGCCGCCGACTTCGAGCAGAAGGCGCTCGCCGACTACGACGCCGCTGCCTCCGCCCTGAAGGTCGCAGAGGCGCGCCTCGCGGACCTCACCACCCGCACGGCGGAAGCACGTGCGCGCCGGCAGAGTCTTGATGCCCAGCGCAGCGAGCGGCAGGGCCAGGTTGCCAAGCTCGAGCGGCAGATGCTGGCGCTGGAGGCGCAGACGCGCGAAATCGTCGGCCGCGCGCCGGACGCCTCCAAGCTGAAGGCCGCCGCCGAGGCCGGCCAGCTGCTAATGGCTGCGATGGCCGACATCGAAGCGAGGACCATTGCCGCCGAGGAGGCCGCGCAGGCGGCAGCCGCGGACGCTAAGGCCAAGGCCGAGACCGCTGCCAAGCTTGGCCTCACGGCCGGCCAGCTCAAGACCGAGGTCGACACGCTGGCCAAGTTGCTGATGCCGGCCGGCGACAGCGGCCTGCCGCCGATCCTGGATCAGATCAAGGTGGCGGCGGGCTATGAGATGGCGCTGGCCGCCGCACTCGGTGAAGACCTCGACGTGCCGGCCGCACAAGAAGCGCCGGTGCATTGGCGCGTCAATGCCGCAAGCGGCAAGGATCCAGCCCTGCCGAAGGGCGTCGAGCCGCTCATCGACCAGGTCGCCGGCCCGGCCGAGCTGACGCGGCGCCTGCGCCAGGTCGGCATCGTCGCCCGTGCCGATGGCCCGCATCTGCAACGCCTGCTGATCGCAGGCCAGCGTTTGGTGTCCCGTGAGGGCGACCTGTGGCGTTGGGACGGATTCGTCGCAGCCGCGCAGGGCGCGATGGCCGCCGCTAGCCGGCTTGCCGAGCGCAGCCGCCTCGGTGCGCTGGCCGCCCAGGAGGCGCAATCGCGCAAGGCCTCCGAGCAAGCCCGCGCCGCATCCGAGGCCGCCACCGAGCAGCATCGCGCGGCGCAAGCCGAGGAGAAGAACCTGCGCCAGCTGTGGCGCGATACGCAAGCCAAGCTGGCCCAGACGCGCGACTTGCTGACCGACATGGAGCGGCAAGCACGCGAGACCGAGTCGCGCATTGCCTCGGTCGCCGACGCCAAGTCGCGCGTCGCCGAGGCGCTCGTGGAGGCGCACGAGAAGCTGGCCGAGGTCGAGACTGCGCTCAAGGAACAGAGCGGCATCGAGACCCTGGAGAGCGAACTTTCCGGCTCGCAAAAGGAAACGGCCGAGCTGCGCACCAAGGCCAGCGAAAGCCGCACCGAGCTCATTACGCTGGAACGCGAACATCGCGCCCGCAGCGAGCGCCAGACCGCCATCGTTGCCGAGCGTGAACGCTGGGAGACGCGCAGTGCCGGTGCCGGCGAGCAGATCGCCACCCTCAAGGAGCGCATCGCCGAGACGCAGGGCGAGGTCGCCACCATCAGCGACCTGCCCGGCATGATCGAGGAGCAGCGCCAGAAGCTGATGAGTGGGCTGGCCCAGGCCGAGCAGGAGCGCCAGGCCGCCGCCGATGCGTTGGCTACCGCCGAAGGCATCCACCGCCAGGCCGCCCAGGAGTTGCGCGCCGCGCAGTCAACCGTCTCCGACGAGCGCGAGGCTCGCGCCCGCGTCGAGACGCGGCTTGAAGGTGCGCGCGATCGCCGCAGCGAGGAAGCGCGCAAGATCCGCGAGCAGCTCGGCTGCGCGCCGGACGGCTGTCTTGCGCTTGCCGAGCTGTCGGTCGACGCGAGCCTTCCGCGGCTGGAAGAGGCCGACACCGTGCTCAACCGCCTGAAGGCCGATCGCGAGCGGCTGGGCGGCGTCAACCTGCAGGCCGACGACGACTTGACCAGCATGACCGAGCAGTTCGAGGGCATGGACAAGGAGAAGTCGGACGTCGAGGAGGCGATCGCCAAGCTGCGCTCGGGCATTGCCCAGATCAACGACGAGGGCCAGAGCCGCCTGCAGGAGGCCTTCGACACCGTCAACGGCCACTTCCAGCGGCTGTTCACCACCCTGTTCGGCGGCGGCGAGGCGCGACTTGCCATGGTCGAGGGCGAGGATCCACTGGAGAGCGGACTGGAAATCGTCGCCAAGCCGCCCGGCAAGAAGCCCGCGACGCTGTCTCTGCTGTCCGGCGGCGAGCAGTCGCTGACCGCCCTGGCGCTGATCTTCGCCGTGTTCCTCACCAACCCGTCGCCGATCTGCGTGCTGGACGAGGTCGACGCGCCGCTCGACGACGCCAACGTCGACCGCTTCTGCACGCTGATGGAGCACATGGCCGCCGATACGGCGACGCGCTTCCTGGTCATCACCCACCACCCGATGACCATGACGCGCATGAACCGGCTGTTCGGCGTGACCATGGGCGAGAAAGGCGTCAGCCAGCTCGTCTCGGTCGACCTGGAGACCGCGCAGCGTTTCACGGGCGCCGCGGCTTAATTGTAGCAGTTGGCCCAGCAATATATTTTTTGACTTCGCACGACCTCACTTTTTGCAACGGACGGTCAATGGGTAAGGTGCGCTGGCAAAAGCACGGCGGACAATTGATTGCGTTCAGTTCCCCACGAGTCGCCGGTCGCGCGCTCCGCCAATGCGATGGCGGGACCGAGCCGGTCTTTGTTGTTGTGATGACGTGCTGCGATGTTCGGTGGACGTGTCCGGTTGATACCGGCTTCCTCAACGCGAATGCGGTAGAGGTTCCAACATCTGGGCACGTAATCCCTATTGCGGACGAGGCAAGGCGATACCCTCATGCAGGAGCTTCTGCCGCAGTGTCCCAGGTGCCTGTCGGCCTACCTTGGTTCCCATCCAGAATGGAGCCCCGCGGCACGTACGTTCGGTCACCAAGAAACTGCCTGAGCGCACAGGGCGACTTGCGGTTCGCCGCCACCCCGTAGCCCGATTGTCGCACGTCGGAGTAGTTGGTCGTTTTCGGGGGTCGTCCGTGCGTGTTCTGCCGCACCCCCCATTCCTTGACACCCTGGTAGGCCACCCCTATGTTGCGGCCGCGTTTTGATGGGCCCCGGGGGGAGTCGGGCCGCCTCCCCACGAGGACGTTTGTCATGTCAGATCCAGCCGACAAGCGAGGCCGTCGTCAGGGTGAGATGAGCCCTGAAGAGCTGGCAGCGTTCCAGGCGAGGGTTTCCGACCTCGACAGCAAGCTCGACAAGGTCCGTGAGCAGCGGCATGGCCGCGACTCCGACCAGGATGCCGAGATGCGCGGGCGCGGTATGGCATACGGCATGCGGATGGCCACCGAGCTGGTCTCGGCGGTGATCGTCGGCGGGCTGATCGGGTACGCGCTGGATTGGTGGCTTGGCACCAAGCCTTGGCTGTTTCTGCTCTTCTTCGTGTTGGGGTTCGCAGCCGGCGTCCTCAACGTCCTGAGGGCCTACGAGCGGATGCAGAAGGAATTCATGGCCAAGACGGGCGGCCGCATCGGCCACAGTGTCCCGGACGACGAGGACTGATAGGGGATTTGCAGTGGCAGCACCGCAACATGGGGCCGAGGCAGGCGGAATGCCCGATCCCATTCATCAGTTCGACATCCACACCATCATTCCCATCAAGCTGTTCGGCTGGGACGTCTCGTTCACCAACTCTTCGCTGTACATGGTGTTGGCGGTACTTCTGATCGCCGGCTTCTACATGGTGTCGATGCGCGCCCGCTCGCTGGTGCCGACACGCATCCAGTCCGTCGCCGAGATCAGCCACGAGTTCGTCGCCGGCATGCTGCGCGACAGCGCCGGCCACAGCGGCATGAAGTACTTTCCCTTCGTATTCTCACTCTTCATGTTCATCTTCGCCGCGAACATGCTGGGCATGATCCCCGGCGCCTTCACGGTGACAAGCCACATCGTCGTAACTGCCGCGCTGGCCGCGCTGGTGTTCTTCACGGTGCTGGTGGTCGGCTTCGCCAAGAACGGCCTGCACTTCCTCAAGCTGTTCGTGCCGGAGGGAGTACCGATCCTGATCCTGCCGCTGGTGGTGGCGATCGAGGTGATCTCCTTCCTGTCGCGCCCGATCAGCCACTCCGTGCGTCTGTTCGCCAACATGTTGGCCGGACACATCACGCTCAAGGTGTTCGGCGGCTTCGTCGTGATGCTGTTGGGCGCCGGGTCCTACTCGATCCTGGCGCCGCTGCCCCTCGCCTTCGCGGTGGCGCTCACCGCGCTCGAGTTCCTGGTGGCGTTCCTGCAGGCCTACGTCTTCACCATGCTCACTTGCATGTATCTCAACGACGCGCTCCATCCGGGACACTAGATCGAGCGCTTCGCATCTGCATCGACTAACCACTCAAAGGGAGTAGTAATCCATGGATCCCGCCTCCGCGAAGCTCATCGGCGCCGGCCTTGCCGCCATCGGCACGGGAGCTGCCGCTATCGGCGTCGGCAACCTGTTCGGCCAGTTCCTGCAGGGCGCGCTGCGCAATCCGTCGGCCGCCGACGGCCAGTTCGGCCGCCTGATCTTCGGCTTCGCCGTGACGGAAGCGCTCGGCATCTTCGCGCTGCTCATCGCCTTCCTGCTGCTGTTCACCTGATCCGGTAGGCACCGCAAACCGGGGCTCGTCATGGCTCAGAAG
>DASTOW010000162.1:0-25655 GCA_035762425.1 Hyphomicrobiaceae bacterium
CAACTTACATTCGGTGGACGGAATGGCGCCGATCGAGCAGGTTGCCCAAGAGATCGGCAAACTTCTGTCGACACCCAAAAAGGCTCGCTGATCCCCGTCTTTGCGCCTCGTCGCGCTTGCTTCGCGTGCCGTTAAGCTATTGACTTGACGCATCAACGGCGCGCGTTCGCGCACTCGAGGCAACGCGCGTCCCTACATCGCCAAGGGTCGCATGAGCCTCCATGTCGCGCTCTCGCATCGTACCGCCTACACCTACGATCGTCCGGTAACGCTGGCTCCGCAGGTGGTGCGCCTGCGCCCGGCGCCGCACTGCCGCACGTCGATCCTGGCCTATGCGCTGAAGATCGTGCCTGCGCCGCACTTCATAAACTGGCAGCAGGACCCGTTCGGCAATTTCCTGGCCCGCGTGGTGGTGCCAAACGAGACGCGCGAGTTCAGCGTTGGCGTCGATCTGGTCGCCGACATGGCGGCGATCAATCCGTTCGACTTCTTTGTGGAGGAGTCCGCGCAGAAGTGGCCGTTCCAATACGACCCCGTGCTGCTGGGTGAGCTCAAACCCTACCTCGAGCCGCTCGGCTCGATGGTGCGCACCGACCGCCATGTCCAGGGCCTCGATATTACGCCGAAAGGGACGGTCGACTTCGTCACCGACCTCAACCGCAAGCTCAGCCGCGATATCTCCTACCGCATCCGCATGGAGCCCGGCGTGCAGACGCCGGACGAGACGCTGCAGTTGGCGTCGGGCTCCTGCCGCGACTCGGGCTGGCTGCTGGTGCAGATCTTGCGCCGCCTGGGTCTGGCCGCGCGCTTCGTGTCGGGCTACCTGATCCAGCTGCAGCCCGACGTGAAGCTCTTCGATGGGCCTGCCGGCGCGGCGCAGGACTTCACCGATCTGCACGCTTGGGCCGAGGTCTACATCCCCGGTGCCGGCTGGATCGGGCTCGACCCCACGTCGGGCCTGCTGGCCGGCGAGGGTCATATCCCGTTGGCGGCAACGCCGAGCCCGATCAGCGCCGCGCCCATCACGGGCGCGCATACCCCGGCCGAGGTGCAATTCGCCGTCGACATGCGGGTGACCCGCATCCGTGAGACGCCGCGCGTCACCAAGCCCTATACCGCCGAGCAGTGGAGCGAGATCGATGCGGCCGGCAAGGCGGTCGATGCCAAGCTGTCGGCCGGCGACGTGCGCCTTAGCATGGGCGGTGAGCCGACCTTCGTCGCCGTTGACGACATGCAGGGACTGGAGTGGAACCTCGCCGCACTTGGGCCGACGAAGCGCAGCTATGCCGAGAAGCTGATCCGCCGCCTGCGCGAGCGCTTCGCGCCGGGCGGCCTGCTGCACTACGGCCTGGGCAAATGGTATCCCGGCGAAAGCCTGCCGCGCTGGGCGTTTGCCGTGTATTGGCGCAGCGACGGCGAACCGCTCTGGCGTAACACCGACTTGATCGACACCGAGACGCCGAAGGCGCCGGCAACGGTGGCCGACGCGGAGCGCTTTGCCGCCGCACTCGGCAAGCAGCTTGGCCTGCCGCCGGGCGCGGCGATGGCAGCCTATGAAGACCCGGTGCACTTCATGCTGGCCGAGCAGAAGCTTCCCGTCGGCATCAGTGCGGAGGACAACAAGCTTGCCGATGCGAGCGAGCGTAAGCGACTGATGCGCGTGTTCGAGCACGGGCTCGACAAGCCTGCGGGCTTCGTCATGCCGCTTCTGGCGCGCAAGCCCGGCACGAAAGGCCGGCGCTGGCGCACGCAGCGCTGGGTGTTCAAGCGCGATCGCCTGTTCCTGCTGCCGGGCGATTCGCCGATCGGATTGCGCCTGCCGCTCGCCTCGCTGGTCGAGCTGTTGCCGCTGGAGTTTCCGGCGGTGCTGCCCGACGACCCCATGGGCGAGCAGACGGCTCTGCCGCAGCGGCATGTGCTCGACGACGAGCCGGCGCTGGCTGCGGAAGCCGCCGAGGAGGCGGTGCGCACGGCCATGGCCATCGAGGCGCGCGACGGCCACCTGTGCGTGTTCATGCCGCCGGTCGCCAACGCCGAGGATTTCGCGGCCCTGGTGTCAGCCATCGAGCAGGTCGCCGCCGCCAGCCATCGCCCCGTGCACCTGGAAGGGTACACGCCGCCGTTCGATGCGCGCCTCAACAACATCAAGGTTACTCCCGATCCCGGCGTGATCGAGGTCAACGTGCACCCGGCCACCTCATGGCAGCATGCGGTCGAGATAACCACCGGCGTCTACGAGCAAGCCGCGCAGGAGAGGCTCGCCGCCGACAAGTTCATGCTCAACGGCCGGCATGTCGGCACCGGCGGCGGCAACCACATCGTGCTGGGCGGCATCACGCCCAAGGACAGCCCGTTCCTGCGCCGGCCCGATCTGCTCGCCAGCATCATCACGTTTTGGCAGAACCATCCATCGCTGTCCTACCTGTTCTCGGGTCTGTTCATCGGCCCCACCAGCCAGGCGCCGCGCGTCGACGAGGGCCGGCATGAGGCGCTCTACGAGCTCGAGATTGCGCTGAAGCAGATCCCGGATCGCGATCAAGCAATCACCATGCCGTGGCTGGTCGATCGGCTGTTCCGCAACCTGCTGGTCGACGTGTCGGGCAACACGCATCGCGCCGAGATCTGCATCGACAAGCTGTATTCACCGGAAGGCCCGACCGGACGGCTGGGGCTGGTCGAGTTCCGCGCCTTCGAGATGCCGCCGCATGCGCGCATGAGCCTGGCTCAGCAACTGCTGATCCGCGCGCTGGTCGCGCGCTTCTGGGATAGGCCCTACAAGCAGCCGCTGGTGCGGTGGGGAACGAGCCTGCACGATCGCTTCATGCTACCGCGCTTCGTGTGGTTGGATTTCGAGAGCGTGGTTGCCGATCTTGCCGACGCCGGCCTGCCCATAAAGGCGGAGTGGTTCCTGCCGCACCTGGAGTTCCGGTTTCCGGTGTTGGGCGTTGTCGAGCGTGCCGGCGTGCGCCTGGAGCTGCGCGAGGCGCTGGAGACGTGGCCGGTGCTGGGCGAGGAAAGTGCGGCCGGCGGCACCACCCGCCCCGTCGACTCCTCGTTGGAGCGGGTGCAGGTGCTCGTCACCGGGACAAGCGGCGACCGCTACGTCGTCGCCTGCAACGGCTATCCGCTGCCACTGGCCGGCACGGGCACCGTCGGCGAAGCCGTGGCCGGCGTGCGCTTTCGCGCCTGGCAGCCGCCGCAGTGCCTGCATCCCAACATCGCCCCGCACGTCCCCCTCATCTTCGATGTGGTCGACACCTGGAGCGGGCGCTCGATCGGCGGCTGCCGCTATCACGTGGCGCATCCGGGTGGGCGCAATTTCGAGGTGCTGCCGGTCAACGCGCTGGAAGCGGAGGGGCGCCGACGCGCCCGCTTCGAGAGCATCGGCCATAGCGCAGGTGACCTGCAGATGCACCGGCCGGGCGTCAGCGCCGAATTTCCCCTGACGCTCGATCTGCGCCATGTGCCCGTGTGATGCGTGCCCGTGTGATGCGGCGGCGTGAATTGATTAACCCGCCGCAGGCGCTAGCGTGGCATTCGTGCCACGGTTGTGGTCGGATGCGCCGGCGGAGTCCGAGCCGGCGCCGATGCCTGCCCATCCCAAGTGCAGGCAAAGGGGTGCGGGCCGGCGATTCGCCGTTTACGGTGCGGCCGGCACGACGTGACAACGAGCGGTAGCGCGCAATGCTCAGCAGTCAGGCCCAGGTGCTGTCGACCGGCGATCTGACCGCCGGCTATCGGCCGGCCGTGTCGGGCTTCGACGAGTTGATGACATCGTCCGGCGCCATCAAGGCGCAGTGGCTGCCGTTCCTGGAGGAACTGGCGGCACTCGACCCGGCCACGCGGCTGGCGCGCATGGACAACCTCAACACGCGGGTGCGCGAGACCGGCATCGCCTACGATTTGTTCTCCGACCCCGCCAGCACCGTGCAGCCCTGGCGGGTCGATCTGGTGCCACTGATCTTCTCGCCCGAGGAGTGGCGCGCACTGGAAACCGGACTGATCCAGCGCGCGCGGCTGTTCGATGCCATGCTGGCCGATCTCTACGGATCCCAGCGCCTGCTGGCGACCGAGGCCATTCCCCATCAGCTGGTGTTCAGCGATCCCGCCTATCTGCGGCCGTGCCAGCATCTCAAGCCGGCCGGCCGATACATCCAGTTCTTTGCGGCCGATCTGGCGCGCGGTCCCGACGGGCGCTGGCGCGTGATCGACACGCATACAGAGACACCGGCCGGTATCGGCTATGCGCTCGCCAACCGCATGGTGCACACCAACGTGGCCGGCGACCTGTTCGGCGCCTGCCACGCCCAGCGCCTGGCGCCGTTCTTCCAGCAGATGCAAACCGCACTGGCGCGCCGCGCCAGTCGCCCCGACCCCAGCATCGCCCTGCTGACGCCGGGACCGCGCCACAACGACTTCTTCAGCCACGCGTATCTGGCACGCTACCTCGGCCTGCTCCTGGTCGAGGGTGGCGATTTGCGCGTGGCCGGCGACCGTGTCTCGCTCAAGACGCTCGAAGGGTTGATGCCGATCGACTTGATCGTGCGCTGCATCGCCGGTGCGGTCGCCGATCCCCTCGAATTGGATGCGTCGGGGTTCGCAGGACCGGTGGGACTGTTGCAAGCGGTGCGCGAGCAGTCCGACCTGGTCGTCAACGCGCTTGGCTCGGCGCTGGCCGAGAACCGAGGGCTCGGCTCCTATCTGCCGCGGCTTGCCAACGAGCTGCTGGGCGAGGATCTGCTCATCGCCGACGGGCCGCGCTCGTGGCTCGGCGAACCGGCCGCGCGGCGGCATGCGCTCGCCAACCTCGACCGCATGGTGATCCGTCCAGCACACGAGAGCACGGCCCGGCCGGGTCGCGCCGTGCCGGGCCGCGATCCGGCCCGCATGGGGCCGCCCGAGCGTGCAGCGTTACTGCAGGAGATCGAGCTCAAGGGTCCCCTATTGGTCGCCGAGGAGAAGATCGGCTTTGGTACGACGCCGTCGCTGACGCCGGGCGGTCTGGTGCCCAAGCCCTACGCCGTGCGCCTGTTCGTGACCGCCACCGCCAACGGCTTCGTGGCCATGCCTGGCGGTCTTGCCATGACGGTCGACGAAGGCTCTTCGGTGGCGCTCAGCGCCACCGAAGGGGAGGCGCGCGACGTCTGGGTGATCAGCGACGCCGGCCTGCCGCCGCACGTTAGCCTGTGGCGGCCGTCCATCGAGATGGCGCAGGTGCAGCGGGCCCATGACCTGCCGAGCCGAGCCGCCGACAACCTGTTCTGGCTCGGTCGCTACACCGAGCGGGCCGATTGGACCATGCGCGTGCTGCGCACCTGCCTCAGCCGGCTACAGGAGGACAGCGGGCCGCGCCAGGAGCTGGCGGCGAGCCGAGTCGCGCTCGAGACCCTGCTGGCGCAGGACGAGGGCGAGATCCCCGATCCCGGCGAGCCGACGGATGCCCAGATGATCGAGCGGCTGGCGCGCAACCTGATGACGTCGTCGGACTGGTACTACGGCCTGCCGCGCACCCTCGACAACATCCATCGCGTGGCCAGTCTCACGCGCGATCGCCTGTCGCTGGAGGCCTGGCGCACGCTCAACGACTTCTACGCGGGGCGTCGCTGGCAGGGCAGTGCCATGCCGCGCTCGATGGGCGATTCGCTCGTGCTGCTCGATGATGGGCTCAGAGTGCTGGCGGCCTTCCACGGCCTCACGCATGAGAACATGACCCGCAACTACGGCTGGTCGTTCCTCGACATGGGGCGGCGGCTGTCGCGGGCCTCGCACCTTTCCGAATTCCTGCTAGGCATGTTCGGCAAGGCGAGCCCCGGGGCAGACGACATCGGCAGTCTTTCGTTAACGCTGGAGCTGGCCGACAGCTTCATCACCTATCGCTCGCGCTACCGCATGGCGCCCGTGCTGCCACTGGTGCTCGACCTGCTGCTGGTCGACGAGAGCAATCCGCGCAGCATCGCCTTCCAGCTCGCCGCACTGATGCGCCATATCGATTCCCTGCCGCAGTCGGGCGAAAGCGGCGGGCGCATCGACGAACAGCGCACGGCACTCAGCCTGCTGACGCGGGTGCGGGTGGCCCGCGCACAGGAACTGGCCAAGTCCGGTCCGGAGGGGCGGCGCGCCGAGCTCGAGGCGCTGCTCGGCGAGCAGGTCGCCCTGCTGCCCCACCTGTCGGATACCATCGGCCGGCGCTACTTCAATCTGGTCGAGAAGGATGCGCGCTGGGTGCGGGCGCGGTCGCGGGTGGACGGATGATCTACGACGTCAGCCATCGCACCAGCTACGCCTACCGCAAGCCGGTGCTGCAGTCGGAACATCTGGTGCACCTGACGCCGAGGGGCGGCGAGCGGCAGATGGTGGACCGGCACAGCCTGCTGATCGAGCCGGCGCCGTCCTCGCAGGTGGCCTTTGACGACTATTTCGGCAACGGCGCGGCGATCCTGACCATCGACGACGAGCACTCCGAGTTCGTCATCCACGCGCGCAGCACTGTGGAGGTATGGGCACCCGATCTGCCGATCCTGGCGCTGTCGACACCTTGGGAGCAGGTGGTCGGCAAGGCGGTGCGCAGCGATGGCACGCTCGACATCGATGTGCTGCAGTTCATCAGCACCTCGCGCCACACCCAGATCGTGCCCGAGGCGCTCGACTATGCGCGCCCATCGTTTGCGCCCGATCGTCCGGTGCTGGAGGCCGCCACCGACCTTACGCAGCGCATGTATGCCGACTTCGTGTTCGACAGCAAAGCGACAGACATCTCCACGCCGGTGTCCCACGTGCTGCGCAATCGCCGCGGGGTGTGCCAGGACTTCGCACACGTCGCCATCACCTGCTTCAGAGCGCTGGGGCTACCCGCCCGCTACGTCAGCGGCTACCTGCTCACCCGTCCGCCGCCGGGGATGGAAAAGCTGCAGGGGGCCGACGCCTCGCATGCCTGGGTGTCGGTTTGGGCGCCGGAGGTCGGCTGGGTCGACTTCGATCCGACCAACGGTGTGATCCCCACGGACGGTCACATCACGTGTGCCTACGGCCGCGACTACGAGGACGTGAGCCCCGTCAGCGGCGTACTGCTCGGTGGCCGCGATCAGCGCATGACCGTCGCCGTGGACGTAACCCCGGTCGGATGAGAGGAACTGAAAGAGCGGGCCGACGCCGCACTCTCTTGCCCACAAGCGGGGCAGCGCGGATACTCGCGGCACATTTCTTTGTGGGCTTGGAAATTCTGTTCAGAGCAGCGCCATGGGGGCTCCATCATGCGCATCTTGCTCCGTGCGGTGCTCGGCCTGCTTCTTGGCTTATGGCCGATCACCCATACACAGGCCGCTGAACTGCAGGTGTTGGCAGGAGCGGGTATTGCCGGTCCGCTGAAGGAGATCGCAGCGCAATTTGAGGCGGCCTCGGGCCACACGCTTGCCATCCGCTACGGAACCACGCCCGAGCTCATCAAGCTGGCGGCGAGCCGGACCCTTCGACCTGGGTGTGGTTCCCGTCGATGTCTTCAAGGATGTGCCAACCCGCGCGCAGTTCGTGCCTGCGCCAACCTTGATGTTGCGCGCGTCGGCATCGGCGTGGCCGTGCGCTCGGGGGCTGCCAAACCCGACATCACGACACCCGAGGCGTTCAGGCAGACGCTGCTCAAGGCGCACGCCGTCGCCTCGATTCCCGCAAGTGCCACCGGCACCCTGTTGGCGGGCGTTTACGAGCGTCTGGGCATCGCCGAGGAGATGCAGGCCAAGACCAAGGCGCAGCCGGGGCCCGCGCAGATGATCGAGGCTGTCGTCAAGGGCGAAGCCGAGATTGCGGTGTTCCTCACCAACGTGCTGGCCGATCCGCGCTTGGACATGGTGGGTCCGTTGCCGGGCGAAATACAGCGGGAGTTGGTCTACCAGACAGGCTTGTCCGCAAGCAGCAGGGAGCCGGACGCTGCGAAGGCGTTCATCGCCCACCCGATGTCGCCGGCCAGTGCTGCGGTGATCAGGTCCAAGGGCATAACCCCCGGCTGATGCACGTACCTAATCGGGCAACTTGTAGTTGGCGAACTGGGCGCGCAGGTCCTTCTTGGAGATCTTGCCCGTCGCCGTCAGCGGCAGGGTGTCGATGAACACCACGTCGTCGGGCATCTGCCACTTGGCAATGCGGCTGGCGAGCGTTTCCAGGATCTCTGACTTGGTCGGGTTGGCACCCGGCGCCTTCACCACGACCAGCAGCGGCCGCTCGTGCCATTTGGGATGGCTGACGCCGACCACCGCGCAGTTGGCGATGCCCTTGCAGCCAAGGGCGGCATTCTCCACGTCGATCGAGCTGATCCACTCGCCGCCCGATTTCACCAGATCCTTGGTGCGGTCGACGATGGCGAGCCAGCCGCCCGCTTCGACCTTGGCGACATCGCCGGTGGCAAACCAGCCTTCGCGGTCGATCTGCTTGGCGGAAGCGTCGTCGTTCTTGTAGTAGCCCGAGACGATGGTGGAGCCGCGCACCAGCAACTCGCCGGGCGTGCCGCTTTCGGGGGCTGCGCGCGCGCCCTTCTCGTCGACGATCTTGAGGTCCACGCCGAACAGGCGGCGGCCCTGGGTGCCCGCCAGTGCGGCGCGCTCCAGCGGCGGCAGCGTGCGCTCCTCGGGGCGCAGGATGGTGAGGGTGCCGATCGGGCTCATCTCGGTCATGCCCCAGCCGTGGATGATCTCCACGTCGTAGTCGCGCGCCAGCTCGTTGATCATGGCCTGCGGCATGGCCGAGCCGCCGCCAAGGATCTGCTTGAGGGCTTTAGGTTTGCGCCCGCGCTTCTTGAATTCCTCGATCAGGCCGAGCCAGACGGTGGGTACACCCCAGCCGGCTTCGACGCTTTCGCTCTCCATCAGGTCGAACAGGCTCGCGCCATCGAGTTTCGTGCCCGGCAGGATGAGCGGGCAGCCGGTCATGGGCGTAATGTAGGGCAGGCCCCAGGCATTGGCATGGAACAGCGGTACCACCGGCAGGATCCTGCGGTTGTGCGAGAACGAGTGTGGCTGAGACGCCAGCGTCGAGAAGGTGTGCAGCAGCACCGACCGGTTGGAGTAGAGCGCGCCCTTGGGTTCCCCGGTGGTGCCGGAGGTGTAGCAGAGCGCGCACGCAGTGTTCTCGTCGAACTCGGGCCATGCGAAGGCCGATGGCTTCTCGGCGAGCAGGCTTTCATAGCAGCGCAAGTCGGGCAGCGAGGAGGCAGCCGGCATGTGCTCGCGATCGGTCATCAGCACGTGGATGCGCGTCGACTTGAGCGCAGGGGCGAGCTTTTCGACCAGCGGCAGGAACGTCAGGTCGAAGAATATCGCCGTATCCTCGGCGTGGTTGGCGATATAGGTGATCTGCTCGGGGAACAGGCGCGGGTTGATGGTGTGGCAGACGGCGCCCAGCCCGGAGATGGCGTAGTAGAGCTCGAAGTGGCGATATCCGTTCCAAGCCAGCGTCGCCACCCGGTCGCCGGGCTTGATGCCGAGCCCGACCAAGGCATTGGCGAGCCGGCCGATGCGTTGGCGGGCCTGCGCGTAGCCGTAGCGATGCAGACCGCCCTCTACGGTCTGCGACACCAGCTCGACGTGGGGGAAGATCTCCGCCGCATAGTCGATGATACCGGAGACCAGCAGCGGCCGGTCCATCATCATGCCGCGCAGCATGGGCATCCTCCCTGGATTGCTTTGTTGTTGCGGAAGAGTAACCTCTGCCCGCGCCCCGCGCCAAGCCGGGACGCCAGCCAGAGAGATGCGGTTGGAGAGATCATGACAAGGAGGGCACGGTGGCCGTAGTCGAGAGCGAAAAACAAGGCGACGTTGCCGTCATTCGCATGAACAATCCGCCGGTGAATGCCCTGGGCCACGTGCTGCGCACGGGGCTGGAGACGGCATTCGGCGAGGCCAATGCCGATCCTGCCGTAAAGGCCATCGTGCTGACCGGTACGGGCCGCTTCTTCTCGGCGGGCGCCGACATCACCGAGTTCGCCTCCGGCATGCAGGAGCCTTTCCTGCCTCAGGTAATCGACAGGATCGAGGCCTCCGCCAAGCCGGTGGTGGCAGCCGTCAACGGCACGGCACTGGGCGGCGGCCTGGAGCTGGCGCTCGGCTGCCACTATCGGGTGGCCGGCAATGATGTTCGTCAGCTGGGTCTACCCGAAATCAAGCTCGGTATCATTCCGGGTGCCGGCGGCACGCAGCGCCTGCCGCGCGTGATCGGCGTCGAGAAGGCGCTCGAGCTGATCCTGAGCGGGGCGTTTATCGATGCCAAGACCGGAGCCGCCGCCGGCCTGATCGACAAGGTCGCGGACGGCGACCTGGTGCCCGCGGCGGTAGCGTTCGCCCGCCAGCAGATCGGCAAGGCACCGCGACGGGTCGGAGGACTGACCATCGACAAGTCAGCCGTGCCGGCCGGCCTGTTCGAGAAGGCCCGCGCTTCCATCGCCCGCCACCCAAGCGGCCCGCTCGCACCAAAATGCGCCATCGACGCCGTGGAGCTGGCGACGACCCTGCCCATTTCTGAGGGCATTGCCCGCGAGCGCCAGATCTTCCGCGAGGCGGCAGCCAGCCCCTACGCGCGGGCGCTGCAGTACGCCTTCTTCGCCGAGCGTCAGGCCGCCAACCTGCCGGGCATCGGCGCGGACGTGAAGACGCGTGCGGTGGAGACGGTCGGCATCATCGGTGCCGGCACCATGGGCACCGGCATCACGCTGGCCTTCCTCAACGCCGGCATTCCTGTGACGCTGGTCGAGACCACTCAGGACGCGCTTGATGCCGGCGTGGAGCGCATCAAGAACACGCTGTCGGCCAATGCCAAGCGCGGGCGCATCACCGAGGCGCAGGCCGCCGACCGGCTCGCCAAGCTCACCCCGTCGCTGGACCTGGAGAGCCTCGGCAAGGCCGATCTCATCATCGAGGCCGTGTTTGAGAACCTGGCGTTGAAGAAAGAGATCTTCACCAAGCTCGACGGCATCGCCAAGTCGGGTGCCATCATCGCCACCAACACCTCGACGCTCGACGTGGACCAGATCGCCGCCGTCACCAAGCGACCGCAGGACGTGCTCGGCCTGCACTTCTTCTCGCCGGCCAACATCATGCGCCTGTTGGAGATCGTACGCGGCGAGAAGACCGGCAGCGATGTGATGGCAACGGCGATGGGACTGGCCAAGCGGATCGGCAAGGTCGGCGTGCAGGCCGGCGTATGCGACGGCTTTGTCGGCAACCGCATGCTGGCGGCCTATGCCGAGGAGGCACAGGCCATGCTGCTGGAGGGCGCCACGCCGTCCGAGGTGGACGGCGCGCTGGAGGCCTGGGGCATGGCGATGGGGCCGCTTGCGGTGCACGACCTCGCCGGTCTCGATGTCAGCTATCGCATCCGCAAGGAGCGCAAGCTGGCGGGCGAACGCGCACAACTGGCCCGCGTACCCGACAAAATCGTCGAAATGGGCCGGCACGGCCAGAAGACCGGCACCGGGTTCTACAAGTACGACGCAAACCGCAAGCGCCAAGCCGATCCCGAGATCGAGGCGCTGATCCGCGCCGAGGCCCAGGCCCAGAACACCAAGCAGCGACCTGTACCGGCCGAGGAGATCGTCGAGCGCAGCCTGCTGCGGCTCGCCAATGAGGGCGCCAAAATCCTGGCCGAAGGCATTGCGCTGAGAGCCAGCGACATCGATACGATGTACCTCAACGGATATGGTTTTCCCGCCTGGCGCGGCGGGCCCATGTGGCAGGCCGACCATACGGGGTTGGCCAAGGTGGCGGATCGCATCCGGGCCTATCATGCGGCTTACGGTGAGCGCTGGAAGATCGCGCCGCTGATCGAGAAGCTGGCGGCCGAGGGTGGCAGCTTCGCGGCGCTGGACAAGAAGAAGAGGTGAGCGGCGCGCGCGGGCCCGAGCCTGTATAACCCCATCTTGAGGTTGCCCAAGGACGGCTGGCTCTGCCAATCCATGGTTTGCCGAGCTCAGCCTGAAGTTGGCGAGCGCCGAGGTTCTCAATTTGGGGGAAATGCCCGCATGCCCATGAAGCCGCCCGCCAGCGTGGGCATGAGCCTGGCCGAGGTCGACACGCCGGCCCTGCTGATCGATCTCGATGCCTTCGAGGCCAACCTCAGGTACATGGCCGATTTCGCGCGCAAGGCCGGTGTTCGCCTCAGGCCGCACTCCAAGACGCACAAGTCACCGCACATCGCCAAGCAGCAAGTGTCGTTGGGAGCGGTTGGAGTGTGCTGCCAGAAGGTGTCGGAGGCGGAGACGATGGTCGATGCCGGCATCGGCGACGTGCTGGTCACCAACGAGGTGGCGGGGGCGGCCAAGCTGGCGCGGCTAGCGGCCCTTGCCAAGCGCGCCTCGGTGGGGGTGTGCGTCGACGACATCGCCAGCGTCGACGAGCTCGAGGCGGCAGCCGACGCAGCGGGCAGCATGCTCGACGTGATGGTGGAGATCGACGTTGGCGGTCGGCGGTGCGGCGTGGCGCCGGGGCCGGCGGCAGCGCCTATCGCAGAGCGGATCGCCGGTGCGCGGCACCTGTGCTTCACCGGCCTGCACGCCTACTACGGCTCGGCCCAGCACGTGCGGGCGGCGTCCGAGCGGCGCGAGCGCATCGTCTATGCCGTGGCCTGTGTGCAGGAAACCAAGCAGGCCCTGCGCGCTGCCGGCCTGGAGGCGCGCATCATCACCGGAGCCGGCACCGGCACCTTCGAGCACGAGGCGGCGAGCCACGTCTACAACGAGCTGCAGCCAGGCTCCTACGTGTTCATGGATGCGGACTATGCGCGCAATCTGCGCGCGGACGGTGGTCCGGTCGATACGTTCCAGCATGCGCTGTTCGTGCAGGCCACGGTGGTGAGTTCCCCGGTACCCGAGCGGCGCGTCATCGATGCCGGATTGAAGACGTTTGCGGTCGATAGCGGCATGCCGACACCATGGAAGCTCGACGGTGTGGTCTATCAGCGACCATCGGACGAGCACGGCAACCTGGACGTCTCGGCGTGCGCGAAGCCGCCGGAGCGTGGGGCCAAGGTGCTGCTTGTGCCGGGCCACTGCGACCCGACCGTCAACCTGCACGACTGGTACGTTGGCATTCGCGGTTTCGGCGGCAGCGATCCGCGCGTGGAATGCGTCTGGCCGGTCGCTGCTCGGGGCGCTCTGTTCTGAATTTGTTCCAGCGCGACACTACGCATTGCGAAAGCGTGATCTCGACCCGATATCTCCCCACGAAGGAAATCGGGAGGATCACATGACCCCAGACGAACGCGAGCTGATCAACGGCCTTTTCGACCGCATGCGCGGCTACGACCTGCCGCAGAAGGATCGTGACGCCGAGGCATTGATCAACCAGGCGGTGCGCGCCACGCCGGATGCGCCCTACATGCTGGTGCAATCTGTGCTGGTGCAGGAGCAGGCGCTGGAAGCCGCCAACGCGCGCGTGCAGGAACTCGAGGCCCGCGTGCGTGAGCTGGAAGGCGCGCAGACCCAGCAGAGTGGCGGCAGCTTCCTCGGCGGTCTGTTTGGTGGTGGCGGACGCCCCGAACCGGAACGGCGTGCGAGCAGCGTTCCGGCGATCGGGTCACGGGCTCAAGGTATGCCCTCGATGTTCCCGAGCCGGCCGCAAGCTGCCCCGGAGACGGCGCAACCCGCCAGCGGCGGCTTCATGCGCTCGGCAATGGCGACCGCGGCCGGTGTGGCCGGCGGTATGCTGCTGGCGGAAGGTATACGCAACATGATGGGCGGCAACAGCGCTCAGGCACAGCACGCCGCGCCAAGCGACAGCGGCGACAAGAAAACTGAGCAGGCTCAGGCAGATGAAGAGCGCAACGTGCATGAGGCTGACTACGATTCCAGCCACAACGATAGCATCGACTGGGGCGGTGATCTCGACATTTGAGCCGCCAGTGGGCAGTCGCCCAGTTCGCGGCTGCCCCAGCCTGGATGGGCAATTCTTGCTTCTGCGGCAACGCCCGCATAGCTGAAGGTTGACGAGAGGGCTTTGTGCCGTCTGCGGATTTTGCTACAAAATCAAAGCGTCCAGGCGGGGAATGGGCGGGGGACTCATGGAGCGCAATCGCCTTATCATCGATGCCGTGTATACGTCCTGGGAAGCAGGCGACCTGCAATCGATGATGAACTGCTTCTCGGACACGGTTGCATTCGCCGTGCATCCGCCGTTCTCAACCTCATATCTGGGTCAGGGGCGCGGCAAGGCCCTGCTGGAACGTCGGCTGGCGCGCTTTCTGTCCGAGGTCCAGGTCGTCGACTACCAGACTTCGAGCGTCGCCGCGCGGGCCGGCTGGATCGACTGCCGCGTCCGCTATCACTACCGCCATCGCAAGTCGCAGATGGAAATCGACGGCACCCAGCGCCACCAGTGGCGGGTGGTCGGCGGCAAGGTCGTGCACTTCGATGTCATCCACGACACGCGGCGGTTCGGGGCATTTCTGGATTTGGCGGCACGCACCGCGGCGGTGCAGTGACATGGTGGCGCGGCCTTCTTCTGGGCTGGGCTGTGCTCACGCTGATCTGGATCGCCGGCATCGCCCAGCTAAGCGTTGCCAATTGGCCAACGATACCGCTCGACATCAGCGTCAACGATCCGGCGCTGTCGCGCGACGCGCGCGCACGTGCTGCGCGGCGCCGTCATCGCCCTTGCGCCGCCCCTGTTGCTGCTAGCGCTGGGTTGGCTCACAGCACGGCTGAGGCCGGCGCGGCCGTGAGGCCGAACGCCGGGACTTGGCTGCTTGCTGCTGCTGATCGGGATGCCGCTGCTCGGGGCTTGGACGGTTTTGGATCGGCCTCGGAGCATTTTGTTATTTGCCTGGCCGCGCACCAAGGCCGTGATCCTAAGGTTTGGTTTCGACCTGCGCCAGACCACGTCAACCCTACCCGGCAGCGACGAGCATCGCGGCGGACGGACCGAGACGCGCGAGGCGGCCACTTTGCACGGGCGCTATCGTGTGGCGGGACGCGCGTACCAGGCAGAGCGCATCGAGCCTGTCGCTTTCGGCCTCCAGACCTCGGATTACAGCCTGCGCGCCGAACTCTACCAGCGGCAGTCCATTGCCTAGGGATCCGCGCCATCGGGAGCGCGCCACCCTGGGGCCAGGCCCAGCTTGCAGGCCCATGTTGCAGGCCCATGTTGCAGGCCCATGGCGGTCGTCTGGCTCGGGCTGCATGACGCGCGGGCGGGGCGGCAGAGCCACCCTTGCGCTCAAGCTTCAGCTGCTTGCGGCGGGTCGGCGCAACACCTTCTCTTCATTACTCTTCTCCCCATATTGGGGGCAAATATCACTGTCATGGAGCCCAGCCGTGATGCGGACCATATCTGCCGTGCTCGTCCTGGCCCTCGTGGGCGTTACGAGTGCGAATGCTCAGCGGGTCAGAACGCCTGGCTCGAAGCCACAGATCATTTATCGAAACCAGGACATCTTCCGCGCCCCGCCGCGCTCGCCAGCCGCGCGCCCCGAACGTTTGCCTCCGCCGGAGATCGGCACGCCGCGGCAGCCGCTGCCGCCGCTACCCGAAATGAAGCCGCGAGTGGGCGAGTAGCCAGCTGCACAATGCCTGGCGATCTGGTCTGCGTCATTGCGCTTCCGAGCCGCCGCGGCTCAGCACTGCAGCTTGCTGCAGCGTGATGCGGCGGACGAGCGGATCGGCATGACGATGCGCCAACTGCCATTGCGTGCCGTCCTTTCGGTAGACCTCCGTCACGCGCAGTGACCAGTCCTGCTTGGGCAAGCCACCAACTTCCGCACTTTGCCGCTCGATCATGACGAGCACGACCAGTCCTTGGCCGGCGTAGGTTTGCGCGACGTCCAGCTCGGTTTGTCCGTTCTGGAAGTACTGCGCGAGCTCTGCCAGTCGCTTGGGGCTGGTATCGAAGCCGTGGCTCGCCGGGCCACCGAACGGCTGCATCAGCGTGAAGTCCGGCGCGATACGGGTGAGGCTCGACCAGCGCTGCATGTCGCCGCGCATGAAGGCCGCATTTTTTTCAGCAGCGGCTTTGATGAGCCCGGCAAGCGCGTCCTCGGCAACGGCCGAACCAATTGGCAGCTTGACCGCCAACGGAATGGCGGCCGTCGTCATGATCGCTACCCGCCTGGATACGGTCGTCGGCGAGGCCTGGCCGTTGCTTGCCTGGTTGTGTTGCTTGGGCATTAGCGCGCGTCCTTCATGGGTTCAGTGACTTTACTGGCGCTACCCATGAGGTCTTGAACGGCATGAATCCAGTGATATGATTTCACGAATATGCTGAGCCATATTTCATTATCCAGGATCGATCTGAACTTGCTCGTTGTGTTCCACGTCGTTCTCGAGGAACGCCACGTGGCGCGCGCGGCCGGTCGATTGAGCCTGACGCCATCGGCGGTCAGTCACGCTCTCGGCCGATTGCGCGATCTGCTGAACGACCCGTTGTTCCTGAGGACGCCGAAGGGCGTCGTGCCGACGTCGCGCGCGCTGGAGCTGGGTGAGCCGGTTGCGGAAATTTTGGCGCGCATCGGCACTGTCGTGGCCTCGGCCGTCCCATTCGATCCGGCAAGCAGTGACCGGCGCTTCGTGATCGGCGCGCCCGATGCCGTGATTGCCTCGGTGATGGTTCCGCTATTGGAATGCCTCGCCGCGAAGGCGCCCCGCGTTGACATCGGCCTGATCCATGAGATGCCTGAACCGCGCGCCAGTTCGACGGATCAACCCTGGCAGGGGAGCCTGAAGAAGCTCGAAACGCGCGCCATCGATGTGGCGATGCTGCCGCTTCGCCTGCTGCCGCCACGCTTCGCAACGCGCAGGCTCTATGAAGAGGATTTCGTGGTTGCCATGCGCAAGGGCCATGGGTTCGCGCGCGCACCAACCCAGGCGGCATTCTGCAGATCGCTGCACCTCCTGGTATCGCTGAGCGGCAATCCGCACGGCTTTGTCGATGAGCTATTGGCAAAGCGCGGCCTCCAGCGCCGCATTGTCCTGACCGTCCCAACGTTCATCATGGCGCTTGTGCGCCTTGCAAGCTCCGATCTGATCGCGGTGCTGCCGCGTCGCCTCGTGCAACGACACGCCGGCTGCTTTGGGTTGGCTTTCGTCGAGCTGCCCTTCAAGCGCAAGCCCGACCTGATCCAGGCCGTCGCCACCAAGGCGGCAATGCTGGACGCGGGCGTGGCCTGGCTGATGGAGGTCATCGTCGGTTCGCTCGCTGAGGGCCGCCCTCCTTCCCCCGCCTCGGCCTAACCCCATACCTTCGCCCGTCCTGCGGATGCAGTGCTGTTGCGCCTCCGAGGGGTGCACAACCCTTGCTTTCTGTGGGAAACGTCCCACATCCACTGCTGCGCCCTTTGTGGTTGTCTTCCCACTGGGTCGGCTCCTAGTCTCGCTGAAAAATCGCGGGCCAACCGACGTGAAGCGCCGAGGACGCATTCCCCATGGCTGAGGCTGGCATCGGCCTGCTGGACAGCATCTCCGAATTCTGCCGCCGGGCCGGCATGGCCGAGTCGACCTTCGGTCGGCACGCCGTCAACGACGGCAAGTTCGTGGCCCGCCTGCGCGATGGGGCGCGTATCACCCCCGAGACGCTGGAGCGCGTCAGCGCCTATCTCTCCAGCCGCGGTATCGAGGCTCCCGCCGCACCGCCCGAGTTGAAGCCGTTGCTGCGCGTGGCGCCCTCGCACATGGCCGCGTCCGAGCACGCAGCGCAGCCTCCGCTGCGGCAGGACCGTACGCGCAACTTCCGCTTCTTCGACAACCGGCAGAAATACCTGCTGTTCGTCAACACCTGCAGCGAGAAGGACGTCATCGCCCGCCGCATCGGCATGGAGCTCGCACACCTGCATCCCGAGCCGCCCGCCCTGCGGGTGTTCGACGCCGGCATGGGCGATGGCACGGTGCTGACCCGCGTCATGCGCGAGATGCATCGGCGCTTTCCCAATCTGCCCTTCTACGTGGTCGGCAAGGAGATCAGCCTCGAGGATGCGCGGCTCTCGCTCGACAAGATGGCGGACCGCTTCCACGAGCATCCGGCCACCGTTCTGGTGGTTACCAACATGTACTACACGGAGGCGCCGTGGCTGGCGCCCAAGGCCGTGTCGGCTGCCACCTCACTGGCGTGGGAGGAAATAGCGCTGAGCGGCAACACCGCCGCCGAGTTCAGCGAGCAGATCACTGCGCTCGAGCCGCTGCTGGCGCGCATCTGGCAAGCGCGCCATTCGGCCAAGACTGGCAACCCCGTCTACGAGCGGCCGGCCGCGCTGGTGATCTATCGCGACGACTTCCGCTTCCTGCTCGACGACATCATTCCGCATCAAGGTCGCGCGCGTGCCGACTACGATCTCGTGATCGCTTCCCAGCCCTACCGGGCGCGGGTGCCGGCCGAGTTCAAAGCCGCCAAGGTGGTGACACCGCTCGCCCGCGCGCTGCGCCCCGGCGGCCGTCTGCTCGGCATCCATTCCTATGGCCGCGACCCGGGTCTCGAGATCATCCGCAAGATCTGGAAGGACGAGGATCCGTTCCTGACCAGCCGACACGACATCTTGCGCGCGGCGCGTGCCGAACTCGGCCGCGATGCTCGCCGCTACAACTTCAACGCCTATGCCGACAGCCGCGCCGTGTTCCGCTACGACATGCACACGCTGCCTAGTGAGATCGCCGATAGCATCGGCACCTCGACGCTGTTCGCCGCCTGGAACGCGGCCGTGTACGTCGCCCAGATCGACGACGAGCGCCTGGCCGAGGTGCTGGGTGCGCGGCGCTATCTCGATGCTACCCGCGAGGTGCTGCAAGAGCACGGCAGCCTGTGGTTCCATGACGAGTCCTATGTGATATCGCGCAAGCGCGGCTGATGGAGACGAGAATGCCCGCATCGTTGCCTGGAATCGTGGCTGGTGGAGCCGTTAGCACCGGGACTTGCGCGACCGGCGAAAGCACCGCCGCGACCGCTGCAGAGCTGGTTGCCTGCGGATCGCTGGAGATGGGAGCCGATACGCCCGAGGATGCGCGCCGCGTCGCCGAGCTGCTGCCGACCGGCACGCCGGTCTACGTCAATCATCTTCCGAACCGGGAACTTGAGCACTCCTTGCCGGCGCTGGTTGCGCTCCTGCAGGCGGGGCTCGAGCCGGTGCCGCACATCGCCGCCCGCCGGGTTGCATCGCGCGAGCAGGTGCAATCCTTCCTGCAGCGCGCAGTGAAGATGGCAGGCGTCGGCAAGGTGCTGCTGATCGGCGGCGACCTGGCCGAGCCTGCTGGTCCCTACCAGGATGCGGCGGCGCTGCTGCGTGATACGCTGCTTGCCGACTGCGGCATCCAGCAGATCGGGCTCGCGGGTTATCCCGAAGGCCACCCGCGAATTGCCACGGCGACGCTGCGCGCTGCCCTCGACGAAAAGCTGGCGCTGGCGCGCGCGCAGGGGCTCGCCGGCTATGTCGTCACCCAATTCTGCTTCGCACCGAACCGCATTGCCGAATACTGCGCCGATCTCGTTCGCCGTGCCCCCGATGTGCCGGTCTATGTCGGCCTCGCCGGACCCGCGAGCCCGGTCGCCCTGCTGCGCTATGCGCAGCGCTGCGGCGTCGGCGCTTCTCTGCGCGCCCTGCAGTCGCAGGGCATGGGCGCGGTGCGGCTCGTCACGCACGCCGATCCAAGCGAGCAGCTCGCTGCGCTGGCCCGCCATCGCCGCAGCGGCAGCGCGATCAACGTGGTAGGCGTGCACCTCTACAGTTTCGGAGGGGTGGCGCGCACCGCTCGCTGGATGAATGAGCGCATCACCGCCCGCTGCGGCTGAACCTATTGGCGGACGCCGAGCTGTGCGCGGTCGCGCCAGTCCGCGGCCGCCTTCTCCGCCTTGCCGCGGTCGTCCTTGGAGAGCTTGGCCAGCATTTTCTCGAGGCCTTCGTCGTTGAGCCCGCCCGCCTTGGCGATCAGGTGCCACTTGGCGGCATCAACCAGATTGGTCTCCACACCGGCACCTTGCGCAAAGCAGCGCGCCAGCCTGATCTGTGCCGAGGCTAGGCCCTTCTCCGCGGCGGCGCGGAACATTTCGGCGCCGCGCTTCTGGTCGACCTCGACGCCGTGGCCGCGGAACAGCATGACAGCATAGTCGACCTGCGCCTCGGGATGTCCGGCAGTGGCAGCCTTGCCGATCCATTCCGCGGCCTCGAAGGCGTTGGGCTCGACGCCGGTACCGGTCGCATACAGCGTGCCGAGGTCGTACTGCGCCACCACGACTCCCGATTCGGCGGCAAAGCGCAGGTGCATGGCGGCGCGATGGGGGTTCTCGGGCTTGCCGTCCCCGGTCAAGAACAGCAGCGCCAGATTGTAGTTGGCGAGCGGATGCTTGCGCGAGGCGGCCAACTCGAACAGGCGTGCGGCCTCAGTGCGATCCTTCTTCACGCCCTGTCCTTCGGCCAGCATGACGGCGACGGCAAACATGCCCTCCGTGTCGCCGAGCTCGGCGCCACGCGCATACCACTGCGCGGCCGCCGCCAGGTTGCGCGACGTGCCGAGGCCGTCGGCATAGATGCGCCCGATCAGCGTATGGGCCTGCGGATCCCCCCGGGCGGCCGCCTTGCGGGCGAGTTCAAGAGCGGTGACGTACTTACCCTGGTCGAACGCCTCGTAGGCGGCATTGTCGGCCGTTGCAGCCGGCGTCTTGGCGGCCGTGCCGGTGCTGCTGGCTGGCTGCTTGGGAGCCTCGGGGGCTGCTTTCTTGGCAGGCTCGGTGGGGGGCGCCTTCTTGGCTGCCTCGCCAGGGGTGGCCTTCTTGGACGGCCCAGCGGGGGCCGCCTTCTTGGCAGCCTCGCCTGGGGTCGCACTCTTGGGCGGCTCACTCTTTTGCAGCTTGGAGGCGGCGTCGGGCGCTTTCTTCGGCACGGGAGCATCGGGGGCATCGACGGTCGAGGTCCACGAGCTGGTTTCCGCCGCCGCGGGTCCAGCTGCCAGCAACAGTGCGATGGCGAGCGTCGTGGCGCGTGTCATGGCATGGCCTCGGCAAGGCTGATGGCGGCCGCGAGCGCGGCGACTAGGTCGCGCGCGGCGGCCGGCGGCTCGGCAGTTGGCAAGGTCACGCTCACGAAATCGGCGCCCGCCTGCGCCAGTGCTGCGGCAGCTTCAGGCGACTCGACGTCGAAGGCCACGCACGGCACCTCGAAGATCTCGGCCCACCAGGTGATCAATTCGGCGCGCCGGGCGCGTGCCTTGTCGAGGTCGCTCAGGTCGAGCGGTGCGCCGAAGGCGACATACTCGGCGCCGTCCTCGGCGAGCGTCATGGCGTCGTCGCGCGAGATGCCGGCGTCTGCACCGACGATGGCGCGTGGGCCAAGGATGCGGCGTGCATCGGCGTAGGTGCCGGCTGGATCCATCGAGATGCCGAGATGCACGCCGTCGGCGCGCAAGGCCTTGGCGAGGGCGGCATTATCGGCGATCAGGGCCGCCGCTCCTGCCCGCTGCACGAGCTCCACAAGCGGTTTGGCAGATGCCGCGTCGAGCACGCCATCCTGCGCGGGGGCAATCAGCACGGAGGAGACCTGCACAGCCGCCAAGGCCGCACCCAAGCGCTCAGCTGCGCCTGGGCCTGCCTCGACCACGGCATAGAGCAGGCAGCTTGGCTGCATGTCCGTCACGACCGGCTTGTTCCCCTCGAACCCCTCAATCTTGCCGACAGGCTATCTGGCGGCAATGGGGCAAAATGGGGACGTCAGTCTTGCGCCCGGGCCACAGTTAACGGGTGATGTAGGGTTGCCTCGGACACCCGCGCTGACGCGACTAGCGGGATGAGGGGCACCTTCAGGCGGCCTTCTCCATCGTCTCCGTCCATTTGCCGAGTGCGGCCGCGCCATTCATCTTAGCGCGATGACTGAAGGCGCGCTGTCCGGCGGCGACGTTCTCCGACTTGCCGCTCCACGCCTTCTGCGCAGCCGCCTGCAGCGCACGTCCATAGGAGAACGACAGTCCCCACGGCAGCACACCCAACTGGTTCATTAACGACAGATGCGCAGTAGCGTCTTCGTCCGACTGGCCGCCTGAGAGGAAGGCGATCCCGGGCACTGCCGGCGGCACCGTGCGCTTGAGGACCTTGATGGTGCGTTCCGCGACTTCCTGGCGGCTCGCCTGCTTCGGACACTTCTTGCCGGCGATCACCATGTTCGGTTTGAGGATGGTCTGCTCGAGCGGCACCTTGGCGTAGTAGAGCTGCGAGTAGACCTCCTTCAGCACCCACTCGGTGACGGCCTCACAGGTGTCGATGTCGTGGTCGCCGTCCATCAGCACTTCCGGCTCGACGATCGGCACCAGGCCACCTTCGACGCACAGCGCGGCGTAGCGGGCGAGCGCTTGCGCGTTGGCGTTAATGCAATTGTAGGACGGCATGTTCTTGCCGATATCGATCACGGCCCGCCACTTGGCGAACTTGGCGCCGAGGCCGACATACTCCTTTATGCGGCCCGCCAACCCGTCGAGGCCCTCGGTGATTACCTCGCCGGGGCAGAAGGGTAGCGGCTTGGTGCCGGCGTCGACTTTGATGCCCGGCAGGGCACCGGCGGCGGCGATGATGTTGGCGAACGACGTGCCGTCCTTGGCGCTCTGGCGGATGGTCTCGTCGTACAGGATGACGCCGGAGATGTGGTTTTTCATCGCCTCGGTGGAGCGAAACAGCATCTCGCGGTAATCGCGGCGAGTGTCGGCTGTGCTTTCCGTGTTGATTGCGTCGAAGCGCTTCTTGATGGTTCCGGAGCTTTCGTCGGCGGCCAGGATTCCCTTGCCCGGAGCGACCATGGCCCGGGCGATGTCGGCTAGCGATTGGGTCATGGGCAAGTTCTCCCTGTCATCGTGCGGCGGTGTTGGGGACCACTGAATTAGCGGCAATTGGCGTATTGGACCAGGGGGCAGGCCCCCGCTCGCTTGTGGTAAAACGCCTCCCCGCGTCAAGAGTTCGATGCTTTTCAATCAACTGCCGGACCTGAGCCGAGGGGAGGGTTGCATGTTGACGAATAAGGTCTGGCGCGCCGTAGTTTTACTGCTCGCCCTTTCAACCGCGGTGGCGCACGCCCAATCGAGCCGCGTCCGCATCGTGGCGCTGGGCGCCAGCAACACCGAAGGCTTCGGCGTTTCGACATGGGAGGCCTATCCGGCCCGCCTGCAGGAGCTTCTGCAGGCCAAGGGCATTGATGCGCAGGTCATCAACGCCGGCTTGAGCGGTGACACCACGGCCGGCATGCTGGCGCGACTCGATGCCTTCCTGCTCGATGGCACACACCTGCTGATCCTGCAGCCCGGCACCAACGACGCGCGTCATGCCATCTCCGCTGCGGCGACGGCCGGCAACATCGCCAGGATCAAGCAGCAGCTCGACGAGCGCGGCAGCAAGATCATCATTATCGAGAACGCGTTCTTCGGCGCGCTGCCCGCCACCGAGATGCAGTCGGACGGCATCCACTACACGGCGACAGGCTATGCCATCCTCGCCGAGCGCCTGCTGCCGCGCGTGTTGGCCGCGCTCAATCGTTGAGCACAGTGTCGTGCATCAGCGCACGCGCCGCTGCTTCTTAAATCCCGTCGACCGGTGGCGCGGCGGCAGTCCCCGCCGGCCATCTGGCACGCGCCGTTGTTTTTGCGCGGACGCCCGTTTGTGCGCGCGTCAGTCCGAAAAGTGCCAGAGCAGGGCCGCGCTTGGCTCTGAACCATGGAGATGGTCCTGCGCAGGACACCGTGCGCCGTAACCGGGTTTTCTCTGCAGCTCCGGCGGGACCCGAGCGGCCCTGCTGGCGGAGCGCCCGTTGCGCGGGCTAGTCCGGCTATGGCTCTCGGCCCCAGGCAATCGACAGGCCTCGCGATGGCGCCGCTCGTCGAGCCGAGATGGGTACATCGTGACACGGGCTTGAGGATGCGCGGAAAAGCGCACAACGCATCGGTATACTGGTGGTAGATTCGAGGATCGCTCCTCCTTTTTTTGTTCCACCCGGAGGGGGCGCGTGCCCAGGACACGTGTGCAGATGACGGCAGATGTTGTGCAATTCCTCAGCGGCGCCGGCACCGACCATCGCGGTCGGGCGCTTGAGGACATCCTGGCGTGGCCCGACCACCGACTCGAGATCCGCCACGACTACATCCAGTGGCTATTCCCCTTGAGCGTGCCGAGCACGGCGGTGCTCGGAGCGCCGGTCTTGAGCGTGGCCGACATCGAGGCCATTCGCGGCGACGCGACAGCGCAAAGGAACCTGCTGCGCGCCGTCGACCGCATGCGCCTGTTCTACGCGCAAAGCCCCCATTGGCTGACGCCCAACAACCACAACCACCTGCGTATCACGCGCATCATCTCAAGCCTGCACCAGCTCGGCCAGCCCGATGCGGCCCGTGATTTCTACGACTTCGTCAAAGCCAAAGCCGATGCTGAACCCGGCTCGGTAACCTCGCGCACACGGGAGTTCTGGGAAAAAGCCGTGCAAGGCCGCCATTAGGCCGCCCGCGGGCGCGGACCACGCCCATGCGCGTCCTTGACACCTCCGGCGAACCGGCCCATCAGAACAAATCATGACCGACGACCGCCTCGTCACGGGCGCCAAGCGCGATGCCGATGTCGTGGAGCAGTCGCTGCGCCCGCAGCGGCTGGCTGAGTTCATCGGCCAGGAGCAGGCCCGCGCCAACCTCAAGGTGTTCATTGAGGCCGCCAAGGCGCGCGGCGATGCGCTCGATCACGTGCTGTTCGCCGGCCCGCCCGGCCTCGGCAAGACCACGCTCGCCCAGATCATGGCCCGCGAGCTGGGCGTCGGCTTCCGTGCCACCTCGGGCCCCGTGATTGGCAAGGCCGGCGATCTGGCGGCGCTGCTCACCAATCTGGAAGACCGCGACGTCCTGTTCATCGACGAGATACACCGCCTTAATCCGGCGGTGGAGGAAATCCTCTATCCTGCAATGGAGGACTATCAGCTCGATCTCATTATCGGCGAAGGGCCGGCCGCCCGTTCGGTCAAGATCGACCTCGCCAAGTTTACGCTGGTCGGGGCCACCACCCGCACCGGTCTGCTCACCACCCCACTGCGCGACCGCTTCGGCATTCCGGTACGTTTGAACTTCTATACGCACGCTGAGCTCACCACCATCGTCGCGCGCGGCGCCGGCGTGCTGAAGGTCGCCATGAGTCCCGATGGCGCCGCCGAGATCGCCCGTCGCTCGCGCGGCACCCCGCGCATCGCTGGCCGCCTGCTGCGCCGCGTGCGCGATTTTGCTGCCGTACAGGGCGCCAAGCTCGTGACCGCCGAGATGGCCGACGGCGCCTTGAGCCAGCTTGAGGTCGACAGCGAGGGTCTAGACGCCCTCGACCACCGCTATCTCAACTGCATCGCCAGGAACTACGACGGCGGCCCGGTCGGCATCGAGACCTTGTCGGCCGCCCTTAGCGAGCCGCGCGACGCCCTGGAGGAGATCGTCGAGCCCTATCTCCTGCAGCAGGGCTTCATCGGCCGCACGCCGCGGGGACGTGTGTTAACTCTTCGCGCCTACAAGCATTTAGGACTGACAGGCCCGGCGGCGCGCACCTCCACGCCGCAGTTCGGCCTATTCGACGAAAGTTCCAATGATGAAGACGAGGGCAAGGCGGGCACGGGTTAGTCACGCTGTGGCCGATTGGCTGGGTGCGATTGAAATTCGCAAACCCTGCCCCAACTTTTCCACGCTTGCCGGCCAGACAGGCGTGCGCCGGGCGCGC
>DASTOW010000163.1:0-4548 GCA_035762425.1 Hyphomicrobiaceae bacterium
CCTGAGCCAGCCTCTCAGTTTGAAATCGCAAGTCCCCTGTGTGATTCGGCTTTGCTGAGGACGACGACAAAATTGCAAACTGAGATGGTACCCATTGTTTCGCTTCCAAGGCACGTTTTGCCTTTTGTTGCACAAGTGCTGTAGCTTGCATCCAAACCGCTATGGCCGGGTGGGCACTCTGGCCGAAGGGAGATCATGCACATGCTGAAACCCGCACGCGCTCTTACTGCTTTGCTGACGGCCGCCGCCGCTGTCGGCCTGTTCTCAGCTGCTGCCGACGCCCAGGCTCGCCGGGGCCGCATCGTCGGCTATGTGACAGCCGAATCCTTCTATGGCGTCCAAACCATCAGCGGTCCGGTGCGCGTGAGCCCGAAAGGTCGCCTGGAGGTTGGCCTGCCCGGTGGTACCTGGATCGAGTGCCGCATGAGCTGCCGCAACACCCTGCGCCAGGAGACCGTCGACTTCTGGCAGCATCGCGATTATCGCCGTGGCGCCGATGGCCCCGGCTATTTCCATTTCAAGTTCTAAGCTGAGCCCTGCAACGTCGGCACCGGCGACATCAATCGCCGGTGCAACTCGCGACCACCTGTGGCGCTGATCAATCGCAGGGACGCGCACGCGCGACGCAGCGCCACTTGTCGCCCGGACCTTCCTTGTGGCAGCGCGTGGTCTTGTCCTCGGCGTTGCTCCAGAAGGCGTAGCCGGCCGAATAGCGGTCGCTCACCTCGCTGCGCCAGCGCGCGCGTGAGAGCAGTTCGGTCGGCAGCTTGAAGCTGCCCTCGGCCGAGGCCTGCACATAGCCGCGGCAGGCGGCGCTGGCGGTAGCCGGCGCCATGGCCATCACGCCGACGAGCGCGGCAGCACCCAGGACTGCAAGTCTGACTGACATGTCGATCTCCATCGTCACGAGCCAATTCGGTGGGCAGGCATGAGAGGGCGCCGCGCGGGCAAAGATGCGCTTCGCTGCGAATTTATCGAACGTCCCCTCTGGTGCGCATGAACGTTGGGCGACGCCCACATCCGTCGCGAAGCCGAGCCTTCGCGTGCGGGAGGCTATACCGCTGCACGGAGCCAGGCGCACAAAGGGCCCGCCGCAACCGCGGCGAGCCCTGCTGCATTCTCACGCAACCGCAGTCGCCTGCGGTCAGCCCTTGCGCCTGTACTTGCGCAGCGCGTCCCAGGTGCGGTCGTCGACCTGACCGCTCACGCGCAGGTCGTTCTCGCGCTGGAATCGGCGCACGGCCTGCTGCGTCTTGGGTCCGTACTCGCCGTCCACGTCGTCGCGCTCCAGGAATCCCGCGCGCACCAGCCTGCGCTGGATGGCATAAACGCGACGATCCTTGTCATCCCAATCCTTGTCGGCTTCGTCGTCGTCTGCGGCTGCCACCAGGTGGCAGGGAAAGCCCGAGACGTTGCAGCGCTTCATGCGGCTGCCGATGGCACCGATACCAGCTTCGCTGCAGTCAACGCGACCTTGGCGCGCCTTGGTGAAGTCCATGAACTGCTCGCCATATTTCTGGCGCACCTCGCGCTGCCAGTTGTCGATGGCCAGACGCTGGGCACGTTTGTCGCCCCAGAATGTGGCCTTGCCGGCCGCCGTGATCCGGTCGCCTTTGCACCGCTCGTCCTGGGCACTTGCTGGGCCGACCAGCGCACCGCTCAGAAGGAGCGCACCTGTTGCCCCCACCAGAATCTTCTTCATCTGCATTGCGTTCTCTCCACAATAATCTGCTCGTTCGGTGCCGTTGGCACGGAGCCGAGTCCTACTACTACTGTCATGTCAGCTCGGAGACTGAGTTTCCTCAACTTCTTGGGATCGGGACATTCTTCCCCTGAAATTTGGCGCACCATATCGGGTGTGCGCGCGACCGGCTAATGATCCGGCGCGTACTAAGCGGAAAAAGTCGGCAAGTTCGCGGCAGAGCCAAGAAACGGTGATTTCGAAATCTTTGCCCTTGCGGCTTGCACAAGCCGCGCGTGCGCGGCACCGTCATTACCCCCTGGAAACAGCCCCGCCGCTGCCCCCGATGCTATTGAAAGCGTGAGCCGTGCCAGCGCGGTCGCGCTAGGGGCACGGGTATCGGCCAGGGGCAACGCATGTTTGCGGCCATGACTTTTGTTGTGACGGGCATCGCGGGAGTGTCGATCGGCCTGCGCTTTCGGGTGGCGGCGCTGATTGCAGCGAGCATCCTGGTGGCCATCATCGGGGTCGCGGCCAGCCTCCTCAGGGGGGTTCTCGCGGTGGCTGCGTTCCCTGTGATGCTGGCGCTCGCCGCCCTGCACATCGGCTACGTGGTGGGCTTGCTGGCGTCCTGCCGTCGCGGGGTGCGCTCAGCCCCCACTGCGGACTAGGGCAGGCGCCGCCAATATCTGCTAACGTCCCTCGCTTCGGTTCGAGGGACATGGCAATGAACAGGATGGGACGGATCGCCATCGCCGCTTTCCTCCTCGCGGCGCTGGCAGCGCGCGGTAGCGCGCAGGCACAGCCGGCGGGATGCGCCAATCCGCGCGCTATCGGCGTATCGCGCGTCATCGAGGTGAATGCGACCGGGGGGCCGCGCTTCGGCGCACAGTTCCACCGCAGCAGCCTGCTCAACGACGGGGAGGTGATCCTCACCTTCGACGACGGCCCGCTGCAACCCCACACCCAGCAGGTGCTCGCGGCCCTGGCCGATCACTGCACGAAGGCCACCTTCTTCATGGTCGGCCGGCGGGCAATGGCCGACCCGGCGCTGGCCCAGGAGGTCGCGCGGCAGGGGCATACCGTCGGCACGCACACCTGGTCGCACCGCAATATGAGCACCATCACGACCGGCCATGCGCTGGCCGAGATCGACCTTGGCTTCAGCGCCGTGCGACGGTCGGTTGGCGCGCCGATTGCGCCGTTCTTCCGCTTTCCGTATCTGGTGCAGGACGAGGCGATGCTGGCGCACCTTGCCGCGCGCAATGTCGCTGCCTTCTCGATCGACATCGATCCATTCGACTACCGCACGCGCGATCCGGCGCAGGTCGTGCGCGATGTGGTGCGCAAGGTGGCAACCGCGAAAAAGGGCATCATCCTTATGCACGACGTTGAGCCGTCGACTGCGGGTGGCATCAAGGCCCTGCTTGATGAGCTGCAGGCCCGCGGTATCCGCGTCGTCCACTTGGTCGCCACGGGCAAGGCCGAGACCGTTGCCACGTACGATGCGTTCGTGGCCAAGCCTCTGACCGACGCCGCCCGCGATCTCCTGACGCGCCGCTCCTCCTACTGGCCGCTGACCAAGGAGGGCGAGCTCGTCAGCACCATACCGGGCTCGGCCCGCACCGCCTTCCCCGCCCGCCCGCCCTTGACGCGGCACTGAAGGTGCAGCGAAGCAGCAGTCCAAGGAGCGATGCCATGACCATCCGACGCGCCGCCTGCAGCTGCGGCCAGCTCAATCTGACCATCGAGGGCGAGCCCTCGCGCGTCTCCATGTGTCACTGCCTCGAATGCCAGCGCCGCACCGGTGCCGTGCTCAGCAACCAGGCGCGCTTCAAGCGGGAGCAGATCACCTTCGCCGGCCAGGCGACGGCCTGGACGCGCACGGCAGATAGCGGCAACGCGCTGACCTTCCACTTCTGCCCGGTGTGCGGCTCGACTGTCTATTGGGAGGGCCAGGGCTTTGCCGGCCTCGTCGCCGTCGCCATCGGCACCTTCGCCGATCCCAACTTCCCGGCGCCCAACATCGCAGTGTGGGAGGAGACCCGCCATCCCTGGGTCAGTCTCCCGCCCGACACCCCGCCTGCACACGCGGCGCAACAGGGGTAGGGGTCGGCCGCCAGGGTCAGCTACCGCCCGAACACCGGCACCTCGAAACTGGCCGAGAACGGTGGCCCGTCGCTGGCCGTTGCTCCGCTGCCGGCGTCCGCCGGTCGCAGTGCCTCGTTCCGCACCTCGTGCACCGTAAGGCGCCAGACGATACCGTCGCCGCCGTCATCCAGCCCGCACGGCGGCTGGTCGGCGGGCAGCGGCACGGCGATTGGCAACCTGGCTTGGGCACCGGCGGTGCCAGCCAACTGCATGCGGGATGGCTCCAGCGCATGCGTCGCCGACCACAGGGTTTTGCTGATGCGCTCGCTCGTTGTCTTGCCGCCGCTGCGCCGCGTCACCCACGTCACCTCCTCGCAGATAATGTCGGCTTCCAGTCGTGCCGGGCGCGTGCGGAAACTGGCCTGCAGCGTGCCGCGGAACTGCTCGCCGAGATAGCCCGGCAGCGTGTCGATGCGCAGCGTCGAGCGGCCATAGCGCCACCACGCGCGCGTCACGTGCACGGCGACCAGCAGGCCGGCGAGCCCCGCCAGTGGGAAGATCAGGCCGAGCGCCGCCTCCCACCACGAGGCCGCCGCGGCGGCCAGGATCTTGTCGCGGTTCATGCTCCAGATGAACACGATGGCGCTCCACCAGCCTGTCACCCACACCCACATGAAGATCACGACGCCGAGGGCGCTATCCGTGACCCTGCGCGCCGCCCAGTCCGAGCGCAGCATCCAGGGCTGGTTGGGATAGCGCGCCTCCAGGGCTTTGTG
>DASTOW010000164.1:0-5571 GCA_035762425.1 Hyphomicrobiaceae bacterium
ACTGAACACGTGCACGTTCTTGTAGAATGCGCCGGGCAAGCGCCCCTCATGCCATAGCGTAACGAAGTTGAAATTGCTGACGTGACCCTGCGTGGGATGCTGCAGCTTGATCTTCTCCCGCAGCATCTCGCGCGCCGTGACGCCGATCTGCGACAGCTGTGTGCCGCTGTCGGGGCCGATCTCGAGGCCCTTGCCGCGGATGTCGATGATGCCGAAATAGTTGCCGCCCCACACCACGTCGGCGCTCACCGAACCGAGGCCCGGCACATCGAGCGGGACGTCCTGGGCCGCCACGTACGCTGGCACGTTCTCGAACCGGCACCACAGCACGCGGTCGCCCTCGTGGGCGACTTCGCTGATCACGGGACCGGCGGTGGTCTCGAAGCGGATGGTGGTGCGCCCGTCCTTGCCTTTGGCCACCATGCCCAAGGCAACCATGGCCATCGACACGGCAATCGTTCCGTGTCCGCACATGTGCGAATACTGCGTACCGTCGATCCAGATCAGTCCGGCGTCGAAGCCGGGCTCGGAAGCGGGCGTCAGGAACACGCCGAACATGTCCTTGTGCCCGCGCGGCTCGCGCATCAAGGCGGTGCGCAGCCAATCATAGTTCTCTTCGAGGAAACGACGTTTTTCCAAAATGCTCGACCGCGGCGGATAGAAAATGCCCGAATGTATGATGCAGGTCGGCTCGCCCTCGGTGTGAGTGTAAACCACGTCGAACGCGATGTTTGAACGCATGAGATTGCCTTGCGGTATAGGGGCGGCCATAGTGGAGCCGAGACGGGCGACGGCGCACAGACAGCCGACAACGGCACGATACTCGTGGGCTCACAGGTGCGTCGAGCCCACGATTTAGGAGATCAGACCATGACCAAACGCATCCTATCGGTGACCCTGTTGGTTACCGGCTGCCTGCTCGCCAGCCCGGTTTCTGCGCAGCAAAGGCTGACGGTTGCCACCTATGGCGGCAACTGGGGGGAGGCACAAAAGGCCTGTATTCTCGACCCGTTTGCCAAGGCGAGCGGCGTGCAGGTGGCGCAGGAGACGAGCGTTTCTACCGTCACCTACAACAAGCTGAAGCAGCAGAAGGGCAACCCCTCGATCGACATCGCCTGGATCGATGGGGGTATCTCCGAGCTGGCGGCAGCCGACGGGGTGGTCGCCACCATCGATGCCGCCAAGGTGGCGAACGTTGCGGGCCTGATCGACGAAGCCGTCTATAAAAAGGACGGCAAGATCTATGCGCTGAGCACCGGCTTCTACGCGCTGGGCATTGCCTACAATACCGCTGAGTTGAAAACGCCGCCGCAATCGTGGTGGGATATCTGGAAGCCCGAATATGCCGGCAAGATAACACTTCCGAGCCCGGTCAATGCGGCGGGCATTCCATTCTTCGCGCACATCATTGGTTTGACCGGCGGAACGCTCGACAATCCGGCCGCGGCTGTCGACAAGCTGAAGGCCATCAAAGTGTCGAGCTACTACGACGCGTCGGGGGTCGCGCAGGCGGCGCTACAGAGCGGTGAGGCCATTGCGGCTGCCTACTATAACACGGCGACCTGGGCCATCGCCGACAAGGGCCTGCCGATTGCCTTCGTGGTGCCCAAGGAAGGCGCTCCGGCCAACGATATCCGCGTGCATATCGCCGACGGCACGAAGAATCTCGATGCCGCGCTCGCGTTCGTGAACTACACGATCGGCGATGAGGCGATGAACTGCCTGGCCGAGAAGCTGTACATCGGGCCGCCGACCAAGCAGGCCAAGATCGGCGAGCAGGCCAAAGCGCGCATGCCTTGGGGTGCGAGCGGCAGCGTCAAGAACCTCGCCATTCCCAACTGGGACGCCATCAATGCCAAGCGCCAGGCTCTGACCGAGACCTGGAACCGGCAGGTGGCGGGCAAGTAGCCGACCGCGCAACAAAAAAGCGCCGTCGCCGTGAGATGCGCATGACGCCGGACGTGGTGGTCGTCGACCGATTGATCAAGCGATACGGCGCCGTCACCGCCCTCGCCGGCGTTTCCCTCGACATTAGGAAGGGCGAGTTCATCGCCCTGCTCGGCCCCAGCGGTTGCGGCAAGACCACGCTGTTGCGCGCCATTGCCGGTTTCGTCGAGCCGACCTCCGGCGATATCCGCATCAACGGGCGCTCGATGACCGGCGTGCCGCCCAACCAGCGGCCGGTCAATACCGTCTTCCAGCAGTATGCCCTATTCCCGCACATGACGGCGATCGAGAACGTGGCCTTCGGGCCGCGGCGACAGGGGCTGGCAGGCGGCGAAATAGCCGCGCGCGTCAAGGCTGCGCTCGCCATGGTCGGATTGGAGGCGCTGGCCGGTCGCTATCCGCGCGAGCTATCGGGGGGCCAGCAGCAGCGCGTCGCGCTGGCTCGCGCCATCGTCAATCAGCCGGACGTTTTGCTGCTCGACGAGCCGCTCGGCGCGCTCGATCTTAAACTGCGCAAGCGCATGCAGCTCGAGCTCAAGCGCCTGCATCAGCAGCTCGGCATGACCTTCCTGTTCGTGACGCACGATCAGGAGGAGGCGCTGGCCATGGCCGATCGCATCGCGGTCATGCGCGAGGGCAGCATCGTGCAGCTCGGCGGCGGAGAGGACATCTACCGCAATCCGGCAACGCGCTATGTGGCCGACTTCATTGGCGAAGCCAACCTGCTCGCGTGCCGTGTGGGGGCGCGTGGAACCATCAATGTGGCGCCGGAAGGACCTGCCCTTCCTTACCAGTTCAACGGCAACGATGCGGGCGAGGTGTCACTGATGGTGCGGCCCCAGGACGTGCTGGTTGGCGGAACGGTCGGGGCTGATGAGGTCGCGCTTGCCGCGACCCTCAAGGACAAGGTGTTCGTCGGCTCTACCTGGCGCCTGTTCCTGGCGCTTGCGGGTGGGCAGGAGATCGCGGCCGAGCCTGGCTACAGCATCGAGGCGGGACGGTTGGCCATCGGCGAGGCCACCACGGTGCACTGGCGCAGGGATGCGGCGCGCATTCTGGCAGACTGACGCAACGCGTGGCGGAATAGAGCAGCAGCAGATGCGACTCACACCGGTCAATACCGCAGTGCTGTTGCTGGGACCGATAGCATTTTTCGTGCTGTTCTTCGTTGCGCCGTTTGCCTTGCTGATTGGCGAGAGTTTCGCTCGGCCGGATGGCGGCATGACCCTTGCCAACTATGTGGCCGTGCTGACGGACGGCTACTATTGGAAAGCGCTGCTCAACACCTTGCTGATCTCGTTCTGGGTGACGGTGGTGTGTTTCGTGCTTGGCTATCCGCTCGCCTATTTCATCGTTTTTCACGTGCCGTCCGCCTGGGTGAGGCGGGGGATTTACGTGCTGCTGGTGACGCCACTCTTCACCAGCAACATCGTGCGCGCCTTCGGCTGGATCGTCATTCTGGGGCGGCGCGGAATGGTCAACTCAAGCCTGATTGCCATCGGCCTGATCGAAGCGCCGCTGGATTTGCTTTACAGCAAGACCGCTATCGTCATCGGCCTGGCTTACATCCTGCTGCCGGTGATGACGCTGTCCGTGTGCAGTGTCCTGCAAACCGTCGATCGCTCCCTGATCGAGGCGGCACGCGATCTGGGAGCGCGGCCGTCGCGCGCCTTTCTGGCTGTCACCTTTCCGCTCAGCCTGCCCGGCGTGGTGGCCGGCTCGATCATCGTGTTCGCACTCAGCGTCAGCGCCTACGTTATCCCGAGCATCCTGAGCGGAGGGCGGGAGATGGTGACACCCATCCTGATCTTCCAGCAGTACACGGCGACGTTTAGGCCCGACATCGGCGCCGCGCTGTCGGTGGTGCTGCTGGTCGTGACGCTTTTGCTGATCGGCGCCTACCTGTTCTTCCTGGAACGTCGACTGAGGGTGGCGGTGTGATGCGCGTGAGCCTCAACCTTGCCGATCGCCTCGGCCGCCTGTCGATCGCCGGCATCAGCTGCCTCGTGCTTGTGTTCTTGGCTCTGCCGCTGGTGGTGGTTGTCGCCATCTCGTTCACGCAGACGGCTTATCTGAAGTTTCCCCCGCAGGGGTTCACGTGGCACTGGTACTGGAAGGTGGTGAGCGACCCGACCTTCGTGGAGGCGTTCGTGGTGTCGAGCCAGCTCGCCGCGGCCGCGACCGCGACGGCCCTACTGCTCGGCATGCCGGCGGCGCTGGTGTTTGCGCGCAGAAACTTTCGCGGCGCGCGGGCACTGAGCGCCGTGTTCCTGTCGCCGCTCGTGCTGCCGACCATCGTGCTCGGCGTCGCCATCCTGCAGTACGCTTCTGCTCTGGGCTTTGCCCGCAGCTTCTGGGCGCTCTATGTCGGTCACGTCGTGCTGGTGACCCCCTATGTAATCCGCACGTCGATCGCGTCGTTGTCGGGCATGGACCCGGCGCTCGAGGAGGCGGCCCAGGATCTGGGCGCGACGCGCGTACAGACGTTCTTCCTCATCACCTTGCCGCAGATCAAGCCCGGCGTGATTGCCGGCGCGCTGTTCGCGTTCATCAACTCGTGGATCAACGTCGAGGTGAGCATCTTCAATTCCACGGCCCAGTTCGTGACCATCCCGGTCAAGCTGTTCAACTACATCCAATTCAACATCGATCCGACCCTGGCGGCCGTGTCAGCGCTTACCATCTACATCGCCATCCTGGTGGTGGTGGCGATCGATCTGGCGGTCGGCATCGAGAAGGCTGCCGTCAATACGACGACCAATGCGCGTTCTTGAGCGCACGCGGAGACCCGAGCGTGACCAAATCCGAAACCATCCTCTACCTGAGCAGCCAGGATCTGGACGCCATCGGCATGTCCATGGCCGAGATCGTGCCCATCCTGGAAGAGATGTTCCGGCTGAAGGCGCAGGGCGGCACCGTCCTGCCGCCGAAGATCTTCTTCCACCGCAGCGGACCGCGCTTCTACAGCTCCATGGTGAGCTCGGCGCCGGCGCTCGGTTACGCCGGGTGCAAGTGGCAGAGCGGCGATCCCGACAACCCGGCGCGTGGGCTCGCCTATATCCAAGGCCTGTTCATCATGTCCGAGGACGAGACGGGGCAGCCGGTCGCCATCATGGATTCCAAATGGGTGACTGGCAACCGGACGGCAGCAGCCTCCGCACTGGCAGCCAAGCATCTGGCCCGCCAAGGTGCGAGCACCATGGCCATCCTCGGTTGCGGGCTGCAGGGCCGCAAGAACCTGGAAGCGCTGCAAGCGGTTCTGCCGAGCCTCGGGCGCTGCCAGGCCTACGATGTGGTGCCGGAGCGAGAGGCGGCGTTCGTCAAGGAGATGAATGGGCGGTGGGGCGTGTCGGTCGAGGGCAAGGGCAGTGCGCAAGCCGCCGTGCGCGGTGCCGACGTGGTGATCACGGCTGGTCCCATCGAGGATACGCGACGCGCCACGCTGCAAGCGGACTGGCTCGCTCCTGGTAGCCTCACGGTTACGCTCGACTACGACTCCTACGTTACGGACGAGGCGATTGCGGCGGCCGATCTCGTGCTCACCGACGACCGTGGCCAGATCGAGGATGCTCGCCTGCACGAGGGCAAGTTTGCCGGCGTTGGGCGCATCGACGCAGAGCTCGG
>DASTOW010000165.1:0-17264 GCA_035762425.1 Hyphomicrobiaceae bacterium
ATGACCAACTTCCTCGGCATTCCAGGCAAGTTCGAGCACCCGGACTACCTCGCGGCCGTGAAGCGGATCGTCGCCGCCGGCCGCCGCAACGGCAAGGCGCTTGGCTTCATGGCTGCAGACGCCAACTGGGCCCGCCAATACCGCAAGCACGGCTTCAACATGATCGCGACCGGTACCGACCAGGGCATCCTGATGGCCGGCATCCGCAACGTGCTGCAATCGGTTGGAGAGAAGTAATGGCCTTCAAGGTGGGCATAACGCGTGACCTGATGACAGCCGATGGTCAGCCTTGCTTCGGCCCGCGTGCTTTCGAGGTGCTGAAGGCCAACCCCGACATCACATGGGAGTGGCTGTCGGAGGACGTCGCCGAAGTGGCGCCGGACATCGCTGCGCGCTACGACGGCTTGCACCTCAATGCACCGCGTGTGACGCAGGCGACGCTGGCGCGCGGCGACTGCCGGCTCAAGGTCATCGCCCGCAATGGTGTCGGCTACGACACGGTCGATTTGCCGGCCGCTTCCGCGAAGGGCATTGTCGTCACGAACACGCCGATTGCCGTGCGCCGGCCGGTGGCAGTGGCGACGCTGACCATGATCTTTGCGCTGGCCGGTCGGCTGTTCAAGAAGCACGAGCTGGTGCACACCGGCCGCTGGAACGATCGCGCCAGCTTCATGGGCCAGGGGCTGACCGGCTGCACGCTTGGCCTGGTTGGGGCCGGCGGCATTGGCCAGGAAATCCTGAGGCTCGCGCGGCCGTTCTTCGGTCGCATGATCGTCGCTGATCCCTACGCTGACGCGGCGATGGTTGCCGGGCTCGGCGCCTCCATCGTGCCGCTGGAAGCGCTGATGCGAGAAGCCGACTTCGTCGTCGTGTGCTGCCTGCTCAACGAAGAGACGCGGCACTTGATAGATGCGCGCAAGCTGGCGCTCATGAAGCCCACCGCCTACTACCTGAACATGGGTCGTGGACCGATCCACGACGAGCAGGCTCTGGCTGAAGTGCTGCAATCGGGGCGCATTGCCGGGGCAGGTCTGGACGTGACGGAGCGGGAGCCGATCGAACCCGACAGCCCGCTGCTCGGTATGGCAAACGTGATCATCACGCCGCATGCGTTGTGCTGGACCGACGAGTGCTTCCACGAGATCGCCTCGACCGCGCTGCGCTCGATCGTCGATGTCTCGCTCGGCCGCAAGCCGGTGCACGTAGTAAATGCGTAGACTTCGCGGCAAGGGCGATGTCAGGCGCGCGCGTTGCGGCCCAGCAACAGCACCACGGCAGCGACGATCTCCTGCGGCCGACCAGGCTTGAGGACCACCGGTGCGCCGCGCACAGTCGTCACGTCCTCCGGGGCCTGGGTGCTGTAGAACAGGAACGGCACGCCGCTGTCGCGAAGCTTTCTGGCGATAGGTCGATGCTCGCTGGAGCCGGGCCGTGCGTCGAGCACGGCGGCAGAGAAGCTCTTCTGACCAGCCAGGGTCACGGCATCGTCTGCGCGGCAGCAGCTGACGCTGGCGCCCGCAGCCTGCAGCGTCGCCTGCAGATCAAGCGCGATGAGGGGCTCGTCCTCGACGATGAGGATGGTGACCCCGGCAAGATCGGCCCTGCTGTTCAAATCTCCTCCGACGGCGATCGCGTGCGATGTGAAATCAGAGCTATGGGAAATGCCGACAGACTACGGCAATCGGGCGACGCAATCGAGCGTCTCAGTGCCTAACGATTGTGCAACGTGAACCCCAGCCTGTCCCTGCGAGCGCGCAAGGTGTGGCGCCGGTGCGAGCCTCCGAATCGATGTTCCCCCTGAAACAGCAGCATGCGTATTGGCCCCTTAACGTGCGGCTAACGACACGCCAGACACGGAGAGCGACGATGCAGGCCACGATCAACGCGGCTTCGAATTTCAACCTGACCACCAGCGCCGCAATTCCTTCGCTGCATGAGCCGGTTGCGGAGAATGTCATTGCCGCCCTCATTGAGGCGCTGTCCTCCGGTGAGCGCTATGAGCTGATTGAGCGTGGCGGCCAACTGTTCGTCCAACCGGTCAGCGTCACCGGCTCGGTGCGCACTGCTGCGCCGGCTTTCTCGCCCGACGCTCGTGCCCGAAACGAGGCCGCTATGGCCGCCTGATCCGGCCAGACGCTTCCGATCGCAACCAGTCCTGCCCGAAATCGGGCGCGACTGTTTGCGGATCGGCGTAGGATACGGTTTGGAACAAATAGAGCACAACTGCCAGATGAGCACGCACGCCAGACCCGGTTGGGTCTGGCGTTGATTCAGCGCTAACCCCGTTGGCGACCCATACTTCTTTCCGATCGTCGGCCGGCTTGACACCTGCTCCTGCAACGGTCAAATGGTCTGACCAACCGGCCGTCGAAGCCGGAAAAGCACAATTGGAGGAAATGCGTGCAAGGAGCAGGTCTTGCCGCTTGAGGCCATTGAGCCGCGCAGGCTTTATCGGCGCATAGCCGATCAGCTCCGGCTCCTCATCGATCAGGGCGAGTTTCCGGTAGGCAGCAGGCTGCCTGCCGAGCGCGAGCTGGCCACCCAGCTTGGTGTCTCGCGGCCAACCGTGCGCGAAGCCCTGATCGCCCTCGAAGTGGAGGGGCGCCTGAGGATACGGGTTGGTTCCGGCATTTACGTGATCGAGCCACAGCCGGCTGCGGCCGTCTCCAACAGCGCCTCGATCGAAGGGCCCTTCGAGATCCTACGCGCGCGTGCCTTCGTCGAGAGCGCCATTGCCGAAGAAGCGGCGCGGCACGCCAAGGCGGAGGACATCGCCAGGCTCGATGCGGTTCTCGCCGAGGTCGCTGGCGAGAGCTTCCTTATGCACGATCGGCGCTTCCACACCGCCGTCGCCGGGATACTCGGCAACTGCGTGCTGGTGCGCTGTGTCGGCGAGCTGTTCGACCTGCGCATCAATCCATATTTCGAGCGGCTCGAGAGTCATACGCTGGCGGCTACCGCGTGGCGCACCGCGCACGAAGAACACATCGTCATTCGCGACGCCATTGCCGAGGGCGATCCGGCGCGCGCGCGCGAGGCGATGCGCGATCACTTGCGGCGCTCGCATCAGCGTTTCGCGCGCGATTTCGGCGAGGAGCACTCAGCCGATGATCTTTTCGACAACACGGGAGAGGTGAAGGCTACTGCATAGTTCGATCAGGTTTTGTCAGAGACGTTCAGAGACACGAGAAGGAGGAAGCACAGATGAAAACGCCTAAGCTAACTCGCCGCAAGTTCGTGGCGACGACGGCCGCAGCATCGGCGACGATGATTGCCGCGCCGTTCGTGCGCACCGCCGGCGCCGCAGGTAAAATCTCGATCGGCTACTGGGACCACTGGGTGCCCGGCGCCAACAAGGCCACACAGACGCTGACGGAGGAGTGGGCCGCGAAGGAGAAAGTCGAGGTCCAGATCGACTACATTCCCTCGCAGGGCAACAAGAATCTGATCACCATCGCCGCCGAGGCGCAGGCGAAGTCCGGTCACGACATCCTGGCCTTCCCGACCTGGGAGCCGCAGGCGCACGCCGAGCTGCTAGAGCCCGTCGATGACATCATGGCCGATCTCATCAAGGAGCACGGCAAGGTCAACCAGACCGTCGAATACCTCGGCAAGGTCAAGGGCGCCTGGCGCGTCGTGCCGGCCACGGTTGGCAGCCAGATCAAGGGTCCGTGCTCGCGCATCGATTTGATGAAATCCCTCGCCGGTATCGACGTGCAGCAGATGTACCCCGCCGGCAGCGCACCAAAGGCTGACAACTGGACGCTCGACACGTTCCTGAAGGCGGCCGAGGCTTGCCACAAGGGCGGCAAGCCGTTCGGCATCGGCCTCGGCGGTACCACCGACTCCATCGACACGGCCGGCGCGTTCTTCCACGCGCATGGTGCCATGCTGGTTGACGATAAGGGCAACGTCACCGTCAAGTCCGACAAGGTTCGTCAGGCGCTGGAGTACCTCACCAAGCTCGCCCAGTTCCTGCCGCCGGATGCTCCGGCCTGGGACGACGCCTCCAACAACAAGTGGCTGGTGGCCGGCAACGGGGCGCTCATCATGAACCCGCCGAGTGCCTGGGCCGTGGCCAAGCGTGACGCACCGCAGATCGCGGAGCAGTGCTGGACGCACGGCTTCCCGACCGGACCGAACGGTCGCTTCGCGCCGTTCCTGCCGTACCTGTGGGGCATTTGGAGCTTCAGCAAGAACAAGGAAGCCTCCAAGAGCCTGCTGCGCCACATGTCGACCCGCGCCGCGGCGGAGAGAATGGTGGCCGCGAGCGCCGGCTACGACCTGCCGTCCTTCGAGAAGCTTACCGACTTCAAGACCTGGGCTGAGGAAGGTCCGCCGAAGGGCACGCTGTACCACTATCCCAACCCGCACAACCATCAGATCCTGTCGGTGACAGCCAATCCGGCTCCGCCGAAGATCGCCCACCAGATCTACGTGCAGGGCGTGCAGACCAAGATGGTCGTGCGCCTGCTCAAGGGCGAGAAGATGGAGCCGGTGCTGGCCTGGGCCGAGTCGGAGGTCGAAGGCTTCATGCGCACCTAGCGGGTCGCCGGCCCTACGAACAACGGATGCGCGGCCCATCAGCGGCCGCGCATCCTTTCCTGGAACGGAAGAGAGAGAGTTCATGGTCGACGTAGCAATGCAGGGTAGTCAGGCCGCGCAAGTGGTCAGCAGCCGATCATCGAGCCTGCGCCGGACAATGCAGCGCAAGTCGACCATCGCCTTTTTCATGGCGCTGCCGCTGATCCTGCTGATCGCCTTGCTGGTGGTCTATCCGGCCATCTACTCGATGCACCTGGCGACGCTCAACAAGTCAATGCAGCGCTTCGTCGGCTTCGACAATTTCCTGTTCCTGTTCAAGCGCGAGACCTTCTGGAAGGTCGTGCAGCAGTCCTGCATCTTCGCCATCACGGCCGTGATCTTCAAAGCCATCATCGGCTTCATCGTCGCGCACTTTGTCCACAACATCCCGGCCAAAGGTCAGCGCAAGTGGCGTGGCATGTTGCTTGTGCCTTGGGTCATCCCGCCGGCCATGAGCTGCCTCGCCTGGCTGTGGCTGTTTGATCCTTCCTACAGCGCCTTCAACTGGATTCTTGGCCACTTCGGCATCGGTCCCATTCCTTGGACCGGCGATGCCAACTGGGCGCGCTTCTCCGTGATCCTGGTCAACATCTGGATCGGCGCTCCATTCTTCATGATCATGTACCTGGCCGCCCTGAAATCTGTGCCGGACCAGCTCTATGAGGCCGCCGCCATCGACGGGGCCAGCTGGTGGCAGCGCATCTGGTACATCACCCTGCCGATGATGCGGAACATCATTGCCATCACGGCCTTGTTCTCGCTGATCGTCACCTTCGCCAACTTCGACATCGTGCAGATTCTGACGGCAGGCGGGCCGATCGACCTGACGCATGTTTTCGCCACCTGGGCATTCAGGCTCGGCATTCAGGGCAACGACATCCCATTGGGCGCCTCCGTGTCGCTGTTCATGCTGCCGATCCTGGGCGTCGCCGCCATCTTCATTCTGCGCGACATCACGCAACGTGGGAACGAATCCTGATGGCCATCGCCGACGCCGCACCTGCGGGCACACGAACCGCGAAAGTCAGATACGGCAGCATGAGCCGCGACCGGGCCTGGGCGCTGCGCTGGTCGTATTTCTTCCTGACGCTGTTCGCGATCTTCTTCCTACTGCCGCCCATCTACATGCTGATCACGTCGCTGAAGACCAGCGCCGAGATATCGGCGGCGACCAACCCGTGGTGGGTCTACCGGCCAACGCTCGAGAACTACGTCGAGCTGCTCGGCTCGAGGACCTACATCACGTTCTTTCGCAATTCGGCGATCGTGTCGGTGTTCGTGGTCACCATCACCATGCTGATCAGCGTGCCGGCGGCGTTCGCCCTGTCGCGCATGAAGTTCTGGGGGTCGACCACGCTGGCCACAGGCGTGTTCCTGACCTACCTCGTGCCGGACACGCTGCTATTCCTGCCGCTGTTCAAGATGTTTGCGCAATTCAGCGACCTGACCGGCATCCAGCTGATCAATCGCTGGTGGGTGCTACTGGTGCTCTATCCGACGCTGACCGTGCCGTTCGCAACCTGGATCATGATCGGCTACTTCTCGTCGATCCCCAAGGAGCTCGACGAGGCAGCGCTGATCGACGGCGCTAGCTGGACGCAGACGCTGACCAAGATCTTCATCCCGGTGGCTCTACCCGGCATCATCGCTGCCACCATCTTCTCGTTCACGGTCAGCTGGGCGCAGTTCCTCTACCCGCTCGCCTTCACCACGTCGACCGACCAGCTGGTGCTGCCGGTCGGCATCATTACGACGCTCATCAAGGGCGACGTCTTCAACTGGGGCCAGATCATGACAGGTGCGCTGCTCGGCGCCGCGCCGCCGCTCATCATCTACGCCTTCTTGATGGATTACTACATCTCCGGCCTCACCGCCGGCGCGACCAAGGGTTGACAAGCAATGGCAGAAGTAAAGCTACGCAAGGTCGTCAAGCGCTACGACGAGGTTGAGGCGGTGCGCGGCATCGATCTTGACATCGCCGACCACGAGTTCGTGGTGCTGGTCGGGCCGTCGGGCTGCGGCAAGTCGACGACACTCAGGATGATCGCGGGGCTGGAGGACATCTCCGGCGGCGACATCATGATCGGCGGCGATGTCGTCAACGACGTGCCGCCCAAGGATCGCGACATCGCCATGGTGTTCCAGAACTACGCGCTCTATCCGCACATGACGGTGGAGCAGAACATGTCGTTTGGCTTGCGCCTCAAGCGCTATCCCAAGGCCGAGATCCGCAAGCGGGTCGATGAGGCGGCTCGCATCCTCGACATCAAGGAACTGCTCAACCGCAAGCCCAAACAGCTTTCGGGCGGTCAGCGCCAGCGCGTCGCCATGGGCCGCGCAATCGTGCGCAATCCGAAGGTGTTCCTGTTCGACGAGCCGCTGTCGAACCTCGATGCCAAGCTGCGCGTGCAGATGCGCACCGAGATCAAGAAGGTGCATCAGCAGGTGCGAACCACCACGGTCTACGTCACGCACGACCAGGTCGAGGCCATGACGCTCGCCGATCGGGTGGTCGTCATGAACCACGGTATCATCGAGCAGGTCGGCTCGCCGCAGGAGCTGTACCACTCACCCAAGACGCGCTTCGTTGCGGGCTTCATCGGCTCGCCGGCGATGAACTTCATCCCATGCCGGCTGGAAGAAGCGGGCGGAGGCGGGCTCAGCATTCGCGTGACCGACAGTCTGGCGTTGCCGATTCCCGAGGCCCGCACCTCGCGCTATCGCGCGCATGCTGCCAACGGCCGCCTGCTGCTGGGCCTGCGCCCGGAGCATCTCACAGAGGCAGGACCGCACGCGGAGCCCGGCAAGGTGCCGTTCGATGCCAGGCTCGAGGTAACCGAGCCGATGGGCATGGAGACGCTGGTCTATTTTCCCATCAACGGCACACAAGTGTGCGGACGCGTCAATCCGGATGCTGGCGCCACCGACGGCGGCAACCTGCGTATGTCCGCCAACCTCAACAATATGCACTTGGTCGACGAGGCCAGCGGCAAGGTGATCTAGCCGAGCCGCCGTCCTCAATACCCTGCATAGCTGTGCTCGGGCCGTTGCCGAGCAGCGCGGCTACGCAGGATCGCGCGATCCTCGGTGCCAGGCGAGGAGTGCAACGATGCAGGCATTCACGAAGCGCGACTATCCCGTTGCGCAGATCCGCCGCTTCCTGGAGCCGGGGCCGATCGTGCTGGTCAGCTCGTTCCGCAAGGGCGAGGCCAACATCATGACCATGGGTTGGCATACCGTGATGGAGTTCCAGCCGTCGTTGGTCGGCTGCATGATCTCCAGCGGCAACCACAGCCATGGCCTGATCAAGGCCAGCAAGCAGTGCGTGATCAACATTCCGACCTATGACATCGCCAAGCAGGTGGTCGGCATCGGCAACTGTTCGGGTGCCGACGTAGACAAGTTCGCCAAGTTCAAGCTGACGCGCGTGCACGCCGACAAGGTCGAGACGCCGCTCATCAAGGAATGCTACGCCAACCTCGAGTGCAAGGTGATCGATGCCAGCCTTGTAGACAGGTATAGCTTCTTCATCATGGAAGTGGTGAAGGCGCACGTGGCTGTGTCGCCCAAAGTGCCGCGCACCATCCACTATCGCGGCGATGGCCAGTTCATGGTGTCGGGCCGGGAGGTGAGCTTGCGCAGGATGTTCCGGCCGGAAAACCTGTGAGCCTGTCCGTCTCGATTTGCAGCGTCATCGGCCATCGTTGTCATGCTCGCAGGTGTCCCGACCACCATCTGGCAACTTGCTGCGCAGCTCGACGCTCACTGGATCCTCGAGGTGATCGGTCGGAACTGTGGATCGGTGCCATCATCGACGGCGCGTCTTGGCGGTTGCATGCTGCCATGCTGTCTGCAGGGCAGATTGCAGGTCAGTCTTGCTTAGGGCCGACAGGGTTGCCGTCGTCCAGCCCTGCTTTCCCCAGGCGTTCGGCACCGGAGCAAATGCGTCAGGCGCCATCATGCACTTGAACTCCTGCTCGTCGGGCGTGAACTTGAGGTTGGCGGTCTGGCCGTCCGCCGCCAGCGTGACGTAGATGCGTAGGACTTTGAACGCGGCGCGATCAAAGTGCGGCGCCTCGCTGGTGCCCTCAAGCGCCATCGCCATGCGCCGCAGGTCTTTGGCCGTTGCCATTGCCTCACCATACCCCGGGAATTAGCCGGTCCGTCACTTTGCTGCAGTACTCGGTGTACCCGGGCAGGTTGTGTGCCAGGTACTTTTCCTCCTCGATGAGCCTGATGGCGAAAATGGCAGCAACAGGCAGCAGCGTGAACAGACCCCACCACGAGCCGAGCGCGAGCGGCACGCCGCCAAACAGTACCAGCGCGCCGGCATACATGGGGTGGCGCAAGATTGCGTATGGCCCGGTATCGATTACGCGCTGGCCCTTGCCGACCTCGATGATGGCTGAGGCGAACGAGTTCTCGCGGAGGACGAGGAAAATCAAGAAAAACCCGGCCGCGACCGTCGCATTGCCGATCGCGACCGCTGCGTTCGGCACGCTTGACCATGCCATGCGGTCGTCAAGAGCCGACACGACGAAGATCGCGCAAACGAAGATGCTGGCGAACAATTGAATGCGCTTCTGAGTCGGTTCGCGCTCGGCGGTGGGGCCGGCGCGCAGGCGTCGCGCCAGCAGAGCTGGATCATGCCTGAGGAAGTACAGTGTGTAGACCGCGCACCAGATCGTGAAGTTGACCCACAGCAGCCAACCCTGCCAATAGCGGAGTGATCCTGCCGGCAGGAAGATCAGCAGGCCAAGAACCAGCAAGAACCAGATTGTGCCGGTGATTGCCTGTCTGGCGAGGCTGTCCGTGGCGCTGTTCTGCAACCGCTCGGTCCCTTGCTGCTCGGCGGACGAGCCATCAACATAGGTACTGATCCGCATCACACCAAGCCATAGCCGCTGGCGGGAGCGCTTGCTGGTGGCTGCGCTAGCTGGAGCGCCACGCTGATTTGGGCTACCAATTGCACCTGTTCACGCCGCAAGCGCAAAAAAGCAAGATACGCCGGAGGAAAACGCATGTTGTCCGTTCGCAAGCTTGCCCTGGCGGCCGTTGCCGCCGCCGCATGCCTGACGCCTGCCGCCGCGCAGGATTATCCATCGCGCTCCGTGAAGATCATCGTGCCGTTCGGTGCCGGCGGGCCGGCTGATGTGTTCGCGCGCTTTATCGGCCAGCACCTGCAGGAGACCCTCAAGCAGTCGTTCGTCGTGGAGAACCGGCCCGGCGCCGGCTCGGTGACCGGCACCAACGAGGCCGCCAAGTCGGCTCCTGACGGCTACACGCTGCTGATGATGTCCAACACTCACACCGTCAACGAAACGCTCAACACCACCAAGTCGTTTGTGCTGATGCGCGACTTCGTGCCCGTAGCACCCGTCAACTACTCGGACCTCGTCATGGTCGTTCATCCCACCGTCGAGGCCAAGGATCTGAAGGAGTTCATCGCTCTGCTGAAGGCCAAGCCGGGTGCGCTCAACTATGCCTCCTCAGGGGCCGGTACGCCCTATCACATGGCCGGCGAGCTCTTCAAAGCCATGAGCGAGACCAACGTTGTGCACGTACCGCATCGCGGCAGCGGAGAGGCGCGCAGCAACACCATCGGCGGCCATGTGCAGATGATGTTCGACGCCGTCACCACCATGGCGGAGAACGTTAGAGCCGGCCAGGTGCGCGCGCTCGGCACGTCCGGCGCCGTTCGCTCGAGCGTGCTGCCGGATGTGCCGACCATCGCCGAGGCCGGGCTGCCGGGCTATGACGCCACCATTTGGCTCGGCGTGATGGCCCCGGTCGGCACGCCGAAGGAGATCGTCGATAAGCTCAACACCGAGATCAACAAGGCGCTGTCCAATCCCGACACCAAGGCGGCCTGGGCCAAGCAGGGCGCGGTGCCGATCATCATGTCGCCCGTCGAGTTCGACAAATATCTGCGCGCCGATATCGATAAATGGGCAAAGGTCATCCAGACGGCGGGCATCAAGGCGCAATGAGTGACGCGGATCCATCTGCCACACGAATCAAGGTCAACGGGGTGGATCGGACCATCAGCGCCGATCCTGCCACGTCGCTGCTGGCGGTGCTGCGGGGCGAACTTGGCCTGACAGCTACGCACTTTGGCTGCGGGCTCAGGCAGTGTGGCGCCTGCAACGTCCTGATCGACGGGCAGGCGGTGGCTGCCTGCGATACGCCGCTGTGGGCCGCGACGGGGAAGGACATTATTACGGTGGAAGGACTGGGCACGCCCGAGCGGTCGCATCCCCTGCAAACCGCATTCATCGCCGAGCAGGCCATGCAGTGCGGTTATTGCGTGTCGGGCATTCTCATCTCTGCTGCGGCGCTACTGGCCCGCAACGATGATCCGAGCGAAGCCGAGGTACGCGCGGCCCTTGACGGCAATCTCTGTCGCTGCGGCGCGCACAACCGCATGGTGCGCGCCGTGCTTCGCGCGGCGCGCCAGGCACGGGCGGCATGAGCCAGGCGACGTCTGCCAGCTCGGCGCCAAGGCTGCCCGGCAATCTTGCGATCACGCCGCGTCTGTCGCGATGGCTGCGCGTGCGGCCGAACGGCACGGTGGAGGTCACACCCGGCAAGGTCGAGATCGGCCAGGGCATCCTAACGGTACTGGCCCAGATCGTGGCCGATGAGCTCGATGTTGGTTTGGAGCGCGTGCACCTGCTGCCGGCCAATACGAGCCGAAGCCCCAACGAGGCCGTCACCGCCGGCAGCCTGTCGGTGCGTGATTGCGGCATGGCGCTGCGCCATGTGTGCGCAGAGGTTCGCGCCATCTATCTCGCCGTTGCGGCCGAACGGCTGGGCGTTGCTGCCGGCACGCTCCAGGTGTGCGATGGGATGATTGCCGGGCCGGGCAACCTGCGCACGAGCTATTGGGAGCTGGCCGACGATGCGCTGCTGGCGCGCGATGCCAGCGCAGATGTGACAGCAAAGCCGATCCCGGCACGGCAGCTGGCCGGACAAAGCGTTGCCCGCATCGACATCGCCGACAAGGTATTCGGACGGCCGCGCTTCATCCAAGATCGCGCGCTCGAGGGCATGCTGCATGGCCGCGTGCTGCGGCCTGCTACGCCGGGCGCCAAATTGGTGGCGCTCGACACCGCGGTCGTGGAGGGCCGGCCGGGAGTCCTGGCGGTGGTGCGCGACGGCAGCTTCGTCGGCGTGGTCGCCGAGACGGAGCAGGCGGCCGTCGACGCGGTTGCGCGCCTGCGTGGAGCTGCGCAATGGAGCGAAGGCTTCGAGCTGCCGGACCAGACCCAGCTCGCCGATTGGCTGCGCAGCCGTCCCGTCGAGACGACCACCGTCGACAAACGTGAGGGCGCAACGCCCGGCAATGTCTTGCGTACCATGCGCCGCAGCTACACACGCCCCTTCCTGGCGCACGCCTCGATGGCGCCATCCTGCGCTGTGGCACGCTGGGGCGAACCAGCCCTTGAGGTGTGGACGCACACCCAGGGCATCTTCAATCTGCGCGCCGATCTGGCGGTCGCCTTGTCGCGGTCACCGGAAAGCATTGTTGTCGAACACATGGAGGGTGCCGGGGTTTTCGGCCAGAACGGCGCTGATGATGCCGCATTTGATGCGGTACTACTCGCCCGCGCCGTGCCCGGCCGACCGGTGCGCCTGCAGTGGTCGCGCGAGGACGAGATGAGCTGGGCGCCGCTGGGCGCCGGCATGGCCATCGACATCGCCGCCGAGCTCGATGCGACAGGCGAGATCGTCGGCTGGCGGCACGAAGTTTGGAGCAATGGGCACGTGTCGCGGCCGGGCCGGGCCAACACGCCGACGCTGCTCGCCGCATCGCAGCTCGCCCAGCCGTTCGAGCGCATGATCGCCACCAATCCGCCGGTCTCTAGCGGTGGCGGCGCCGAGCGCAACGCGATCCCGCTTTACGATTTTCCGGCCTGGGAGATCATGAGCCACCGCGTGCTGGAGATGCCGATCCGCACCTCGTCGCTGCGCACGCTGGGCGCCTTTGGCAACGTGTTCGCCCTCGAGTCGTTCCTCGACGAGCTGTGCGTCGAACGCGGCGAGGACCCGCTCGCCTTTCGCCTGCGCCACCTCCAAGACGCGCGGGCGCGGGAGGTGCTGCAGGCGGCGGCTCGACGGGCTGGCTGGTCCGGGCGCCGCACAAGCGAAGGGACGGGTTACGGCCTGGCGTTCGCCCGCTACAAGAACGCAAGCGCCTACTGCGCCGTCGTCGCCGAGGTGGAAGCTGCGGCCGACATCGGCGTGCGGCGGTTGGTGGCAGTCGTCGATGTGGGAGAGGTGATCAATCCGGATGGGGTGATCAATCAGATCGAGGGTGGCGCCATCCAGTCGACCAGCTGGACGCTGAAGGAAGCGGTGCGTTTCGACCGCAAACGCATTCTGAGCGACACCTGGGAGACCTATCCGATCCTGCGCTTTTCCGAGGTGCCGAGGGTGGATGTAGAGATTCTGGCGCGGCCGTCGGAGCCGGCCATGGGCGCGGGCGAGGCGGCGCAGGGGCCAACCGCGGCGGCCATCGCCAATGCGGTGTTTGATGCGCTGGGCGTGCGGGTGCGCGACCTGCCGATCACGCGCGAGCGCATCATCGCGGCAACGGGCTAGGGGCAAGGCAATGCGGCTCGAGATCCTCAGTGGAGGCGCGGCACAAGGCCTGGTGGCGGCGGTCACCGCGCCGTTCAAGGCGCAGACCGGCTTCGACATCGGCGGCAGCTTCGGCGCGGTCGGCGCCATGCGCGACAAGCTGCTGGCCGGTACGCCAGCCGATGTCCTGATCCTCACCGCGGCCCTGATTGCCGAGCTGACTGCTGGCGGCCATGTGGTAGCCGGCTCGGCTGCCGACCTCGGCGTGGTACGCACCGCGGTGGCCGTGCGCAGTACCGATGCGAGCCCGCCGGTCGGCGATGCGGACGGCTTGCGGGCGGCCCTGCTGGCGGCGGACGCGATCTATTTCCCAGACCCCACGCTTGCCACCGCCGGCATTCACTTCGCCAAGGTGCTCGATCGGCTCGGCATCCGTGATGCCGTTGCCGACCGCCTGCGGCCCCATCCTAACGGCGCGACCGCCATGCGCGAGATGGCCCGGGCGCGGGGCCGGCCGATCGGCTGCACGCAGGTGACCGAGATCCTCAACACCCCTGGCGTGACCCTGGTCGCCCCCCTGCCGCAGGCGTTCGAGCTGGCGACCACTTACACCGCCGGCATCGCTACGCTCGCGGCATCTCCCGAGCCAGCGCGGCGTCTTATCGACCTATTGAGCAGCGCTGCGACAAAGGCGCTGCGCGATCGTGCCGGGTTTGAGGCGACTTGACGTGGACGTCTCAATGGGCGCCGCGGTAGTGCGCCTTTAGCAGGTCGCGGCCGAACATGCCCTGCGGGTCGATCCAAACCGAATGCACATGGTTGGCGCCGTCCTGGGTGTTGTCGTATTCGATCAGCGCCGTCGGTCCGTGGATGCGGAAATAATGGGGCCGCCCCGGCACCTGGCTGCCAGCCCAGGCGAAGTGCAGGGCATCGACACCGACCTCGCGCAACTTGGCGAGCTGGGCTGCAGCGATCTCCTCGCGCATGGTGCCGGCATAGAGCTGCAGGATGCGCATCACGCCATCGCGCTGGGCCTCATTGAGGCTTGCCAACGCCACGCCCTCGGGGCGTTGCAGGGATAGCTCTCGGCCCGGTCCCGAGACGATATCGCCCAGCGATCGGTCGCCGATAACGGCTTGGCTGCGAGCGCCGCCCTCCAGGGAGCGCATGAGGCTGAAAGCTGCGGTCTCTTCCGCGCCGAGCAGGCGGAATCCTGCGTGCTGATGGCGGGCCGGGACGTGCGCCGGGTTGGCGCCGAAGAACACCGGCGTTACGCCAACGCCGTAGCCGGGCGCCACCATGACACTGAGCGAGAGGTGATGGCCCTCGAACCGCCACGCCCAAGGAGCCGTGGTGCCGGCGGGATCGCCGAACAGCACCAGCGCGTAGTTGCCGGGATCGCGGAAGCTCAGGCTGCCCGACAGCTCCGCGAGCACGCCTTCGATCTTGAGCTGTCCGCGCACCTGGTCGATGCCGCGTGCGCTCAAAAGAGACCCCAGCACCTCCCAGGCTGCGGCCACCTGCTCGGGCGTCATGTCGCGGAAGGTGATGCCCGGTCGGCCACGCGGCACGTAGTGCCAGTCCTCGCGGCGACGGTTCGTCCATTCGAGCTGAGCCTGGCTGCGCTGGCGGGTGTCGAGCTTGGCGAGCCACGCGCGGGCGGCCTTGACCATGTCGTCGGCTATCTGCGGCACGGCCGCCCAGCCGAGCTGCGGCATGGTTGCGGATGCGCCGGCGGCGACTGCCGACCCAAGGAATGCGCGACGCGAATGGTGTCCGTCGTGCGAATGATCGTGATCGTGCAAGCTGGTACCCTGCGCGCAAGATTTGCCTTTACCTGCTGCCAACATAGCGAGTGCGCATCACGTCCATCAGACGCGCTGGAATCACAATCGTGTCAGCGATTATGGTTCAGTCGCTCGTCGGTGCGTCGAAGAACTTGTTGGGCTTGAGGAAGAATGACAGCACCACGCAACCGTCGGGAGAATGCGCGCTATGCTGGCTGCCGGCTGGGCGCCAGACGTAATTTCCGGCGGTAGCCGCGCCCTCCTGGTCGACGAGCGAACCCTGCAGCACGAAGCTCTGCTCGATCTCGGTGTGCTCGTGGTGGGGCAGGGTGGCGCCGGGGGCGAACCTCGTCAGCGCGGTCAGCAGCCCCGTGTCCTTGTCCTCCATGAGGATCTTGATTTCGACCCCGTTGAAGCGGGTTGGCGTCCACGGCAGCGTTGCCACGTCTACGTAGCGTGATGCGAGATCGGCCAGGCCGCCATGGTTGACGGCATTTGGAGTCGTCACGGGCATGCTGTGCTCCTGCCGGGTTAGCGTGGTCCGCGGTGTTGCCCCAACCATCAAGTGTAGCCGAGCCTCGTGCGATGATCGAGACGTTCGTTACCGCCTGTGCAGCTGGGTTGCACGAGCAGATTGATTGACCGAGTGTCCTTCCGATCGCGAACCATCGCTCAGCATCAGCCGCACGCGGCGATGAATTTGATCAGGACACCAGGCTCTTGGCCAGCATGAGCCGCGCGCTTAAACGCGCAGGAAATCCAGCACCGCCGTCTCGGCCATGACGCGGTCCGGCTTGGCATAGGCGGCGGCAAGGCGACGCTCCTTCTCACTGTCAAAGCGATACCTGAGGTAGCTGCCGAGCAGCCGCGCTCGTGCGATGAATGCTGCCCCGACCGGCATTCGCTGCGCCGCATAGGCGGCAACGGCCGCCTGCACGTCCGCATGCGTCTCGAGCGCAGCCGTGAGGGCAGCTGCATCCTGCATGGCCTTCAGGATGCCGGCGCCGACGTGTGGACGGACGACGAAGGCCGCATCTCCTACCAGGGCCACCCGTCCTACCACCATTTGGGGGCACTGCAAGTCGTAGATCGGCTGCAGGAAAGGTTGTCCGATCTGGCGCATAAGCGCATGCAGCCGCGGCGGCAGCAGGCGCTCCGCGTCGGCTTGCATATCGGCGATCACGCCGCGGGCGATGCGCGGCGGGGGTATCGACAGCCCGTGCGTGTGGCCGCTCTCGTCTGTGAGGAGCCGGGGCAGCTCGTGGGCGGCATCGGCCGGCCGATACCAGACGATATTCCAGCTGCGATGGCCGAGCCGCAGATCGTTGCCAGGCCCGGCGACTGGATAGCCCAGGAACTGCTCGCCGGGCGGCAGGTGGAAGACGAAGCTGTCGAACAGTTCCTGCGTCAAGGTTTGGGCGGCGGCCCGCTCGTTAGCAAGACCTCGCCAGGCCACGTATCCGGCATACTGCGGCTGTGCCTCGGGAAGGAACTGGGCCCGCACCGTCGAGCGGAAGCCGTCGGCTCCGATCAGCAGGTCGCCCGCTTGCGAGCTGCCGTCGGTGAAATGGGCAGTGACACCCGCCTCTGCCGTTGCCACGCGCCGCACGTCTTTGCGCAGGTGATAGTGCTCGCCGCCGAAGGCCTCGCGCAAGAGATCGAACAGGCGGTTCCAGGAGGTGGCTGTTTGCGGACAGCGTCGCTCAGCGATGATCTGTCCGTCTGTTCCGAGCGCCACGCGACGCTCGAGCGGCACGCCGAAGCCGCGGCTCGTGTCGAGACCGAGGTCGGCGAGCGCCTCGTGCATCTCGGCATGGGTCATGATACCGGCCCCGCGGCCGGTCAGGAGCACGGGTGAGCGCTCGAAGATATCGACGGCCCAGCCGGCCCGGCGCAGATAGAGCCCGCAGAACAGCCCGCTCATCGAGCCGCCGATGATGATGGCGCGCCGCGGCGGGGCTTGTCTGGCTGAGGACTGGCCCGCATCTGACAGCGTGCCTATGGGGCGTCGCGACTGCGGCATGGTGATCCCTTTGCAAACTGCCCTGCGGTCGGTGAGGTGCACGCGCCTCGGTAAGCAAATTCAGCGGTCCTGGGCGCGAAAATCCGACCCAAATCCCACCCCCTCGTCGCCGCAATTAACCGTACCTATATTAGCGCATCTGAGGGCCCACCTGGGGAGTGATCGAGCATCGGAGGTAGCCACATGCAGCTGTGGCGTAAGGACCGCGAGAGCGGGCAGGACGAGGAGCTTCTCGACGCCTACTCCAACGCCGTGGTCGGCGTCGTCGAGACGGTGTCGCCATCGGT
>DASTOW010000166.1:0-10887 GCA_035762425.1 Hyphomicrobiaceae bacterium
CCGACGGTCTGGACGAATGCCCTGGTCGGCGTGGTGCTTGCCGGTGGTGACAGTTGGACGCTTGCGACCCTGCTGATCGCCGTGGGACTGTCCTTGCTCTATGTGTCCGGCATGTACCTAAACGACGCCTTCGATCGCCACATCGATGCGAAGGAGCGACCCAGGCGGCCCATTCCGGCCGGGCTCGTCGCCGCCGATACGGTCTTCTTCGTCGGCTTCGGCCTCATGCTGGCGGGCCTGGCATTCACGCTCTGGGCGGCAACGGTTGCCACAGCGATAGTGTGGCCGGCGATGCTTGCCGCACTGGCACTGGCCGGCGCCATCCTGTTCTACGACTGGCACCACAAGGCCAATGCACTCAGTCCGTTCTTCATGGGCCTGTGCCGCGTTCTGGCGTACATCACCGCTGGTTATGCTGCGGTGCAGACTCCATCGTCGAGTGTAATGGTCGTGGCGCTTGCAAGCCTGTCCTATCTTATTGGCCTGACCTACATTGCCAAACTCGAGGCGCTCGATCGTGTTGAGGCGGTCTGGCCACTGTTGTTTCTTGCCGCTCCTGTTTTCTATGGCTTCGCGCACCTGCGATATGGTGGTGTTATCACCATGTTGCTCCTCGCTGCGCTCGTCTGTTGGATCTTGGTTGCCCTCTATCTGTTGAAACGGCGTGCTAAGGGCGACGTCCCACGCGCGGTCGTCAGTCTGATTGCCGGCATTGCGCTGGTGGACGCTTTGTTCCTTGCCACTGCCGGTGCTATCGCGGCCTGCATGGGCGCTGTCGTTTGTTTCGCGTTGACGCTTGCGCTTCAGCGCTGGGTGAGCGGAACCTGAAAATCGCCTCAAAGGTTGCATAAATTATTTTCGCTCGAGGATGCCGGTACGGGGCCCTTCGCAGCGCACACTGCGCGAGTCACCCTCGGCAATCTTCGCATGCACGACTGCAGGCTCTCGCCAACAAGCGAGAAGGTTTCCATGCCCAGATCGAGCACGGGAGGAACAGCAAATGCGCTTCAGGTACTTTGGCTTTGCGGCGGTTGCGCTCATGGCGATGACCGCTCCAGCGCTGGCTCAAGTCAAAATCAAACTGCAGGAGGTTGCCGGTGGCCTAACCCATCCTCTCGCGATGGTGTCGATCCCCGACGGGTCCGGTCGCATGGCCGTGATCGAGCAGCATGGCCAGGTGCGCATAATCGACAACAGGGGGCGACTGCTACCCGAGCCGTTCATCGACGTCGGCCCCAAAATGATAACTCAGCACGCCTTCTTCGATGAGCGGGGATTGCTCGGTATCGCCTTCCATCCGAACTACCGCGATAACGGCAAGTTCTACCTGGCATATTCCACTCCACTGCGCAGCGCCGAGCTCGAGCGGCGCTTGTGGTGGTCGCACACCAATGTGGTGTCCGAATTCCAAGTCTCTAAGACGGATCCGAACAAGGCCGATGCGACCCTCGAGCGCGTCATCTCGCAAATCGACTGGCCGCAGTTCAATCACGACGGTCACTGGATCGCGTTCGGTCCCGACGGCATGCTCTATATCTCCACCGGTGACGGCGGCTACGCCAACGACTGGGGCATCGGTCACAACGTCACGACGGGCAATGGCCAAGACAAGCGATCGCTGCACGGCAAGATACTGCGCCTCGACGTTAACAAGCCTGATCTCATTCCCGCCGATAACCCCTTTGTCGGCCAGAACGATGCGCTTCCCCAGATCTGGGCAATCGGCCTGCGCAACCCATGGCGATGCTCTTTCGATACGGGCGGCGACAAGGCGCTGTTCTGCGCCGACGTGCAGCAGAACTCCTTTGAGGAGGTCAACGTCATTACGCGGGGTGGCAATTATGGTTGGCGGCGAATGGAGGGCGACAAGTGCTTCGACTTCGTGAAACCCGACAATCATCCGCCAAGCTGTGATCAGAACGGGCTTACCGCGCCCATTATCGTCTACAACAACTGCACAGCCGTGAAGACGGATTGCAAGGGTATCTCGGTGACGGGAGGCTATGTCTATCGCGGCCCGCACCAGGCTTGGCAGGGCAAGTACATCTTTGGCGACTGGTCCAAATCGTTTGCAGCCATGGATGGTCAAATCTTCATCGGTAGCAAAGCCGCCGACGGCAAGTGGACCATGGAGGTTGCCTCGGTCGACGGCATGCAGACGCTGCCCTACATGCTGGCGTTTGCCCAGGACGACAAGGGCGAAGTCTATGCTCTGACCAGCATCTCAACCGGACCGGTGGGCGGGCACGACAAGATCTACAAGATCGTGCCGGCCAATTGATGAAGCAGGGCTTGTAGGATCACGCGCGACGTGGGCAGCGGCCATCGCGGCCGCTGCTTTGCCACAGCAGCAGGGCTTCAAAACCGGGTGGCTATGCAGGCTCGAACGCTCCGTTTCGCGATGTTCGTTGCTGCGATGGTAGTTTTGACCACCAGTGCGGCGGCCCAAACCAAGGACGAGGCCGAGCCACCGCGCGATCCCGCTCCTGAGCTGCCGCTTGCGCTCCTGAAAAATAACGATGTGATCGCCAGAGGCGAGAAGCTTTGGCAGGACCAATGCACGCATTGTCATGGGGCCAAGGCATACCCTGGCAAGGCACCAAAGCTGCAGCCGCGCCTGTACAAGCCGGAGTTTGTCTGGGACCGGACGCACAACGGGTTCCGCGGCATGCCGCCATGGAAGGACGTGTACAAGCCGGAGGAGATTGTGGCCCTGGTCGCCTACGTGCTGAGCGACGACTTCTTTCCGTGACTTGGGTAGCGCCCGGACCCGTCGGTCAACATTCACCAATCAGGGCAGGCATCCAAAGGCAACCTCTCGCGCCTATTCCCCCGGCGGCGAGACGTACCATGACATGATTTGATCGACCGGACGGTCGAGGTTCATGCCGGACAGCTCGAACCCTACTTTCCAATCGTTGAGATGGCGGTTTACCCACAACCGGCCGGCCTCCCGGTCGCGGCGCTGCAAAGCATCCAGAATGTTCTGATGCGCTTCGATGATGCGTGGAATTCCGCGTGGGTGCTTGGAGATGATGAACGCGGTTACCGGCCTCACCAGCATGCCTGATGGTTCCTTGGCTAGCAGCAGCACGCGATTGTGGGCCGCCCTGCCGATCAGCTTGTGAAATTCAGCATCCAGCTTGCCGACCGCGTTGGCATCGTCCTGCACCCGGCGCATCTCTTCGATGTTGGCGGCGAGCGCTGCGAAATCCTCTTGCGTCGCGTTGTCCATGGCCTGGTCGACGCATGCGGGCTCCAGAGCTCGCGACGTGTGCCAAAGCTCGCGGAACGTAACCTGCTGCAGAATGAGTGCGCGACTCATGCGCGTCGCGAGCTGATGATAGTGCGGCACCGCCACGAACAGGCGCCGGCTGGCCTCGCGCACGATCAGACCTGAATTCTCAAGCAGCCGGATGCCCTCGCGAACCGTCGACCGGTTGACGCCGAACTGCCGTACCAGCTCCGATTCCGTGCCGATCGGATCGCCCGGACGCATGCGCCCGCTCAGGATCTTGCGCTCGATTGCCTCCGCCACCAACTCGTAGGCGGGGCGGGTCTTGATACGCTCGAACGGTAAGGTGGCTTCTGTCATCGGTCCAATCTGAGTGTATGGGCTCGGCCGCCGGACCTCGCCGACGGCCGAGTGCAAATGCCATGCCGATCTACTGGCTCGCGCCCTCGTTTGAGAGGATGTCGCCGAACACCTTCCAGCTTTCACCCTCGAACCGCGAGAGTTGGACAGCCTGGATCGGGTAGAAATCCGTGGCGCTGGTATTGACCTTGATGCCGGTCAGCAGCATCGGATTGTCGAAAGCCTTGAGGCTTGCCGCCTGCTTCATGACGTTGTCGCGCGTCAGGTTGTCTCCACTCTGCTTCAGCACTTGGGCCATGGTGGCGGCCGCCGCATAGCCGTAGGCATGGAACGAGCTGCTCTTGTCACCTTGCGGCATGTATTTGTCCATGAACTTGTTCCACTCGATCATGTCGGGTGCTGTCTTCCACTGCGGATCGGTGGCGTCTTTCAGGTACTGGGCCGTAAGAATGCCTTGCGACGCATCGAGGCCGGCCGGCTTCATTACCGACCCTACCGAAATGGAGACGTTGTTGAGGTAGTGCACCGGCTTCCAGCCGATCTCGGCCGCCTTCTTGATGGCCTGGGCGGCGAATTTCGGCGTGGTGATGTTGAAGAAAACGTTGGCGCCTGAATTCTTCAGCTGGATCATTTGGCTGTCGACGGTCGGATCGGCCACCTCGTAGGTGGCGACCTGCACGATCTTGTCGGCATCCTTGCCCAGGCCCGCCTTGAAGCCGTTGAAGTAGTCCTTGCCGTAGTCGTCGTTCTGCATCAGCACGCCGATCTTGGCGTCCTTGACGGTGGCCAGGATGTGCTTGGCATAGATCCCGCCCTCGGTGGCATAGTCCGGCTGCCAGCCCATGGTCCAGGGAAACTCCTTCGGATTGCCCCACTTGGAGGCGCCCGTCGCCACGAACAGTTGCGGTATCTTCTTCTGGTTCATGTATTTATGGATGGCGGAATTGCTGGGTGTGCCGAGCGTCTGGAAGACCAGCAGAACCTTGTCGTCCTCCACCAGTTTGCGCACCATTTCGACGGCCTTCGGAGGCGTGTAGCCATCATCGTAGGTGATGAACGTGACCTTGCGGCCGTTGATGCCACCGTTGTCGTTGATCATCTTGAAATAGGCCTCAATCGTCCTGCCGATCTGGCCGTAGGCGGAGGCATTGCCCGAATAGGGGTTGGTATTGCCGATCTTGATCTCAGTGTCGGACGCGCCCTCGTCATAGGCTTTTTGCGCAGTTGCAGGCCAAGCCACCGCGAGCGCCAGGCCAACGGTGCTTGCCAGCAGAATTCGACGCGATGCTTGCATCATCTGAGTTTCCTCCTTGGTTTAGCCTTCTGCAAAATCGGCCATGCTTGGTCAGGGACGTTTAAGTCGCCTGCGCAGGGTGCTGAGGCCGCCGGCCACGCCGGTCGGCATCGTGTAGATCAGTATGATCAGCGCGATCCCGTAGATGGTCCACGGCTGCAGCTCCAAAGGCAGATGCACGGTTGCCGAAATCTTCTTGGTCAGCGCGTCGGCATACTTTTCGATGGCCTGCACGAATACGCCGCCGATCACGGCGCCCGGGAGCGATGCGATGCCTCCGACCACCGCGCCGACAAGGATCGCAATCGACAGCTCGAAGCGGAAGCTGTCCGGCGAGACGAACTCGAAGATGATTGCGTGCAAGGCTCCTGCGACCCCGGTGTAGAGCGCGCTGATGCCGAACGTCACGGCCTTATAGTGTGAGGAATTGACACCCATGGTATCTGCCGCCAGCGGCTGATCGCGGATGGCGCGCAGCGCCCTGCCGATGCGGCTGTCGAGCAGGTTGCGTGCGGCCCAGAACATCACGATCGCCACGGCCAGCACCACCAGGAACATCCATTGGTCGCTGCTGAGCGGCAGTGCGAAGGGCGGATCGGCCTTGAAGATGTTGATGCCCTGCACGCCCTTGGTGAAGGGCTCGAAATGTCGATACTTGAGGATCTGCGGTACGGCGACGGCGAGCGCGAAGGTGGCGAGCGCCAGATAGTGGCCCTCAAGGCGCAGGGCGGGAAGGCCGAACAGGTAGCCGGCCACGAAACAGGCCAGTGCCGCCATCGGCAGTGTGGCCCAGAACGGCCAGTTTGCCTGATCAATCAGGATAGCGGCCGTATAGGCGCCCACCGCAAAGAACGCGCCATGGCCGAGCGAGATCTGACCATTGAAGCCAGTCAACAGGTTGAGCCCCAGCACTGCGATCGCATAGACGATCATCAGGCTGAGCTGCAGAAAGGCGAAGTTGCTGATCAGTCCGGTCTTGCCGCCGACGAAGGGCAGCAGGGCAAGGCCGGCAAGGCCAATCCAGATCCACCAGGGGCGCCACGCGACGCCGCCTGGCGCGGCAACCGGCGCTTGGCTAGTAGGATTGGTCGTGGTCGCCATGGCTCAAACCCGTTTGATGCTGACCTGGCCGAACAGGCCGTCGGGCTTCAGGGTCAACACAATGATGACGATGACGAGTGCCACGGACAGCTTCTCGCCATTGCCGATCACGTAGATCCCCGACGTCTTCTCCAGCAGGTTGCCGAAATAGGCGATCAGGTTCTCGAGCACGCCGACGATGAAGCCGCCGGCGACGGCGCCTCCGGGACTGGAGATCCCGCCTACCAGCGCGCCGGCAAAGCCATAGAGCAGGATGCTGGCCATCATGTTCGGCTCCAGATACACGACCGGCGCCACCATGGTTCCTGCGACCGCGCCGACCACGGCCGCCAGCCCCCAGCCGAGCGCCAGCATCCAGTCGACCCGCACACCGACCAGGCGCGCGGAGCCTGGATTCTGCGCGGCCGCTCGCATCGCCAGGCCGAGAGGTGTGAAACGGAAGAAGGCGTACAGCCCGAACAGCAGCAGCAGCGTGACCAGGATCATGCCGACCTGATGCGAGCCCAGATATCCCGAGCCGGCGAAAGCCACCTTGGGAAACGGCGAGGGAAATTCCTTGATCGTGAAGCTCCAGATTCCACCGGCCAACGAATGGAAGATGGTGAGTAGACCGATGAACACCACCACCACGGACAGCACCGGAGCGTTGTGCAGCGGCTGAAGGATCATGCGCTGGATGGCAACGCCGGCCAGGAACGAGCCGAGAGCGACGAGCGGCAAAGCGATCCAGAAATTCAGACCCCATTGCATCACCTGCCAGCACAGATAGGCGCTGAACATGGCCATCTCGCCCTGTGCGAAGTTGATGTGATCGGTCGATACGAAGATCATCACCAGCGCCAGCGCCAGGCTGGCGTAGATGGCGCCGTTGGCAAGGCCCGAGGCAATCTGCTGGGTGAGCTGCTCCATGCCGTCGGCGCTCCCTAGTAGCCGAGATAGGATTTGCGGATTGCCGCGTCGCTCTTCACCACCGCGGCTTCTCCCGACAGCACCACACGACCCGTCTCCAGTACGTAGGCGTGGTCGGCCAGATCGAGCGCGAGCGCGGCATTCTGTTCGACCAACAGCATGCTGACGCGCGCCTCACTGTTGATGCGGCGCATGATGCGGAAAATCTCCTGCACGATCAGCGGCGCAAGCCCGAAGGACGGTTCGTCGAGCAGCATGAGGCGCGGGCCCAGCATCAGCGCACGACTGATCGCCAGCATCTGCTGTTCGCCGCCCGACAGCGTACCGGCCTGCTGCGTGAGGCGCTCTTTGAGGATGGGAAAGTACTCAAGCACCATGTCGCGGTCGCGCTCAACGGCGGCCTTGTCCCTGCGGGCGTGCGTGGCAACGCGCAGGTTCTCGTCAACCGTCAGGCGAGCGAACGTGCCACGGCCCTCCGGCACATGGCCGACGCCGAGACGCACGATGTCCTCGGTGGCCTTGCCGCCGATCGGCTGTCCATCGAGCCGGATGCTGCCGCCCGTGCGAACCATCCCGCAGATCGCGCGCAGGGTCGTTGACTTGCCGGCGCCGTTGGCGCCCAGCAGCGTGATGACGCCGCCTTGGTCGAGCGCCAGGTTGACGTCGAACAATGCCTGCGTGGACCCATAGTATGCCTTGAGCCCGCTTACCTCGAGCAGCTTGGCCACGTCAGCCCTCCGTGCCGAGATAGGCCCGGATCACCTCCGGATTGCGCTGCACGTCGGCGGGGCTCCCGTCGGCAATCTTGCGGCCGAAGTCGATTGCCACAACCTTGTCGGAGACCGACATCACCAGGCTCATGTGATGCTCAACGAGCAGCACCGTCACTTTTTGCACGTCGCGCACGCGGCGAATCTGGTTGCGCAGCACATCCACCTCGTCGTGATTGAGGCCGGCGGCCGGCTCGTCGAGCAGCAGCAGCTTGGGGTTTCCGGCCAGCGCGCGCGCCAGCTCGATGCGCTTACGCACGGGGAATGGCAGGCCGCCCGCCGGCAGTTGCGCTACCGCCTTCAGATCCATGAAGGCGAGGAGCTCCTGCGCCAGATCCGTGATGCGGCGCTCCTCAGGACCGGCAGCAGGCAGTCGCAAGGTGTTGGCGATGAACCCGGTCGACGTGCGGCTGTGGCAACCGACCTTGACGTTGTCCAGCACCGACATGGTGTCGAACAACGCGACATTCTGGAACGTACGTCCGATGCCGAGCCGGGCAATGGCATGGCGCGGTTGCGACAGAATAGACCGTCCCTCAAACAAAACGTCGCCGCTGGTCGGCACGTACAGGCGCGACAAGCAGTTGAAAAGCGTGGTTTTGCCCGCACCGTTCGGGCCGATCAGTCCGACGATGTGGCCTGGGGCAACATCGAACGACACGTCGTCGAGGGCGATGATGTTGCCGAAGCGGACGCAGATGTTGCGCACGCTCAACAGCCGATCATCCGCAACGCGCCGTGCGTCACGTGGATCGATGGACGGGCGCGTGCTCCCCAAACTTTCTTGTACGGCGGTCATGGTCACCGCATGTCCGATTGTCGGACAATTTAATTCGGCGGTAACAATGACGCGTCTTGGTTGCTGCGTCTAGCCGGAGATTTTTATGCAGTTGCAACAATAGTCGCACAGCGCCGAGCTGCGGCCGCAGGCGCCCCAACGGTTGGGTTCGCTCCGTGGCGCGCATGGCGGCCGGCGGCAGGCGACTGGCTCGCGTCCCTGGGCGTGGCGATTGGTCGAGCGCCTGCACGATCTTGACTGCCGATACCGTCGACTGGTCGGCGCCGCATGTTGGTCGTCTGCAAAAATGCAGCCGAGGCGCTGCGCGATGCTTTGATGGACACCTATCGTCACAGGCCAAGGGGCAGCATCCGCTGGGCAAGCCGAGGGATAGGCAGAATATTAAAGGGAATCGAGGCACTGATACGGGATCTTGCGCGTTGACTGCGCGGAGCTTGACTGGATGTCGTTCGACTTTTCCTCCCTGATATGGATCCTGATTGCGGGCATGGCGCTGCAACCCATTTTGATGGGGCGGTGGTACGCGCTGAAGCGTGCCCAGGCGATCGCAGCCGTCGAAAAGCTGCACGGCACCCGCGTCATCACCATGATCCATCGCCAGGAGAAGCGCAGCCTATTCGGCCTGAACGTGTCCCGGCACATCGATCTGGAGGACGCCCAGACCATCATTGCCGCCATCAAGGAGACGCCGCCCGAGCGGCCGATCGACCTGATCGTGCATACTCCGGGCGGGCTAGTGCTGGCGGCGATGCAGATCGCGCGCGCCGTGGAAGCGCATCCGGCCAAGGTGACGGTGTACGTACCCGTCTATGCGATGTCGGGCGGGACGCTCATAGCGCTCGCCGCCGACGAGATCGTGCTCGGCGAGTTCTCGGTGCTGGGTCCGATCGATCCGCAGATCGCCGGGATGCCTGCGGCCAGCATCGTGCGCGCGCGCGACTCCAAGCCGGTCGAGCACGTGTTCGACCTGACGTTGGTGCTGGCCGACGTGAGCGAGAAGGCGCTGGCCCAAGTCAAGCGTGGTGCCATCGAGCTGCTGACGCCGCGCATGGAGCAGAAGGCCGCCGAGGTTCTGGCCGCCAAGTTGGCGGGCGGGCAGTGGACGCATGACTATGCACTGACCGCCGAGGAGGCGCGCAGCCTCGGTTTGCCGGTCAAGGTGGGCATGCCTCTTGAGGTGCTGGAGCTGATGAAGCTCTATCCGCAGCCCGTGCAGCAGTCGGGCGTCGAGTTCCTGCCCATTGACATTCCGACCAAGCGCCGAGCCTAGCGCCCATCGACAGCTTGACATGGTCAGGCTTGTCCCGGTCCCCATCTGTCAGTTTGTCTTGGACGTTCACCGCATGGCTGGATTCTCGCCGCCAGCCCGAGGCTGACAGGTAGGCCATGCCTTCCCGTCGACTACAGCTGGCCGCCGTCGCCCCAGGCGTCAAGCAGGGCGCGGTAGGCTGGATCGAGGTAGCGCGACAGCAGGAACGCCGGTGCGTAGTCAGGCAGCGGGCTGCCGGTGATGTGGCGCGCGAGGAGGTCGCCGCCAGCGCAGGAGGCCATCACGCCGAAACCCGAGTAGGCGCTCGATATGTAGGCGCCCTCGATCGGCAGTGGGCCGATCAGCGGACGGTTCTCGCGCGTCTTGATGTAGTAGCCACCGTCGACGTAGGGCCGCGCGGACGTACCGATGTAGGCCTTCAGCGCTGGCACCATGGTGGCCATGCCGCGCAGCGCGATCTCGGGATAGTGCGGCTGTTCGGGCAGCGGGAACACGATGTTGGCAGTACCCTGATGGTAATTGAACAGCACGATGAAGGTCGAGCCGGGCCCGTGACCCTCCGGCCGCCCGTGCACGCCCCAGGGAAATTTCTCCAGCAGCCAGCGCGATTCTTCGTCCTCGGCGAGGGCTTGGCGCTCCTCCTCGCTCCAGGGCAGATATTGGTCGTCGAGCCAGATCAGCATCGGTGCCGCGCGCATCGTGCCCTGCGGGTCGGGAAAGCTGACCTTGAGGTGGCACTCTGCAAGAATGGGTAGGTCGACGCCGAGCACTGCACTCATCTCCTTCTGCATCGGGCCTGCCGCTAGCACAAGATGCGTGGCTTCCAGCGAGCGGCGCTCGCCGTCGTGCTCGACTGCGACCGAGCGGATTCGCCCTGCGACCGTGTCGATGCCCTCCATCCTGCCGCGCAGCAGCTTGACGCCGCGCTCGCGGATTGCCTCCAGCATCACCATGCCGAGCTGCTGGGCGCTCAGCCAGCCAGCGCGGCGCGCGTGCGCCACCGCCACCGTCTCCGGCGCCAGGTAGGGGAAGTGGCGGCGGATCAGGCTTGGCTCGATGATCACGTCCGCGCCGGTCAGATCGAAGTCGAAGCCGCGCTCGGGCGAGGCTAGGTAGGGGCTCGATGCGGTCTCGTGCAGGCGCGCCGGC
>DASTOW010000167.1:0-18776 GCA_035762425.1 Hyphomicrobiaceae bacterium
TGGGCTGGAACGAGGCCACGATCTCAGCCTGTGTTGCGCAGACCCGCGGCGATGCCATTGATCGAGATGAGAATGCCACGCCGCGCCTTCTCATCCACCTGCCCAGCCCGCCAGCGACGCAACAGCTCCACCTGGAGGTGGTTGAGCGGTGCGATGTAGGCGAACCGGTGAGCAATGGAGCGGGCCAGCGACGGATTGTCGGCCAGACGTTGCGTCTCGCCCGTGACGGCTTGCAGGGCGCGCACCGTCTTTGCCCACTCGCCTTCAATGGCATCGAAGATATTCGCGGCAAGCTGCTGGTCGGGCACGAGGTCGGCGTAGCGGTGGGCAACCGCGAGATCGGCCTTGGCCAGAACCATATCGAGATTGGACAGGATGGTGCGGAAGAATGGCCATTCGGCATTCATGCGTCTGAGCAGCGCCAATCGAACCTCGCTGTCCGTGGCAACGAACTCGTCGAAGGCGGAGCCGAAACCGAACCAGCCGGGCAGCGTCACGCGGCTTTGCCCCCACGAAAAGCCCCAGGGGATGGCGCGCAGATCCTCGATGCGACGGTTGGCTTTCCGTGAGGCAGGTCGCGAACCGATATTGAGTTCGGCAATCTCAGAGATCGGCGTCGCGGCAAAGAAGTAGTCCGTGAAGCCATCCGTCCCATAAACAAGTTTGCGATATGCGGCCATGCTGCTCGCGGACAGCTTAGCGGCGGCTTCCAGGAATTCAGGCACGGGAGCTTGCCGGCCGGTCAGCAGCGTCGCTTCCAGCGTCGCCGCCATCAGCGTTTCCAGATTGCGGCGGCCGATCTCCGGGTTGGCGTACTTCGCGTTGATGACCTCGCCCTGTTCGGTCAGCCTGATCTGGCCTTTGACGGTGCCTGGCGGCTGCGCCAGGATGGCCTGATAGCTCGGTCCGCCGCCACGCCCCACCGTGCCGCCCCGGCCGTGAAAGAGGCGCAGCGTCAAGCCAGGCTTTTCTTCGAAGAACCTGGCCAGCGCCGTCGACGCCTGGTACAGCTCCCAGTTGGCCGTGAAGTAGCCACCATCCTTGTTGCTGTCCGAATAGCCGAGCATCACGTCCTGCACGGCTCCCGAATTGCGAAGCAGCATCTCGATGCCGGGCAGGTCGTAGAACGCGCGCATGATCAGCTCGGCGGCGCGCAAGTCCTCGATCGTCTCGAATAGGGGGACGACGATCAGATCGACGGCCGCACGAGACGTCAGCGAGCCGCGCATCAGCCCGCACTCCTTTTGCAGGAGCAGCACCTCAAGAAGGTCGCTGACGGTTTCCGTGTGGCTGATGATGTAGTGCCGGATCGCCTCGGCGCCGAACGCTGCGCGCAGTTCGCGCGCCTGCTCGAAGATCGCCAGCTCCTTGCGCGTATCCTCGCTGTAGGCCACGCCCCGCACCCGCAGGGATCGCGGGTCCTGCAACTGTTCAAGCAGGATGCGCTGTTTGCGCCCCTCCGGCAGTGCCGCGTAGTTCGGCTCGATGTGGGCGGCCGTAAGCAATTCCGCCAGGACGGCTTCATGCCGGTCGGAGTTCTGTCGCAGATCGGTGGTGGCGAGATGAAAGCCGAACACCTGGACCGCGCGAACGAGCGGGGCGAGACGGAAGCGTAACAGGGCTGCGCCGTGGTTGGCCTTCAGCGAGTCGCGGATGGTCACCAGATCGGCAAGGAATGCGCCGGCATCGGGGTAGGGTGCGCCCGATGCGATCGCGTCGCGCAGCGCCTCGGTGCCCGTCAGCAGCTTGAGCGTTCCGGCAAGCCGGCTGTAGATGCCGGTCAACGCACGCCGGTAGGGCTCATCCAGCCGATGCGGACTGTCATCGGCCGATCGCGCCGCCAGCTCCAGCATGGCCGGCGTGCATGGCGTCAGCGTGCGCGACATGGACAGCTCGGCCCCCAGCTGGTGGACCTCGGTCAGATAGTGACGCAGCACCGTTTCGGCGTGCCTTGTGACGGCCATTGCCAGCGTGTCGGCATCCACGTTCGGGTTGCCGTCGCGGTCACCGCCGATCCAGTTGCCCATGCGGAAGAATGGCCCAACCGGCCGGCCAAGTTGTGCCTCCAGGTCGGCGTAGAGACGGGGAATCTCCGTGAGAAACGTCGATGTGTAGTAGCTAAGCGCGTTTTCGATTTCATCGCGCACGGTCAACTTTTCGGTGCGCAGGATGCGCGTCTGCCAGAGCTGGGTTACACGCGCCCGCAACCGCGCCTCGTTGTCGGCAAGCGCCCGGGGACTGCGCAGGTTTTCACGCGCTGCCAGCAACTCGGCGATGTCGCGTTCCGCATCGAGCGTGCTCTTGCGCTGCACCTCGGTCGGATGCGCCGTGAGAACCGGCGATAGGAAGCTGCGATTGAGGGCCCGCTCGATCTTGTCAACGGCAATGCCCGCCTCGCGAAAGCGCAAGAAGCTGCGCGACAGGCTGCCGTCCTGGGGCTCGTCCTTGATTTCGTGGATCAGGCGACGCCGCACGTGGTGGCGGTCTTCGGCCAGGTTCGCGAGATGGGAGAAGTAGCTGAAGGCGCGGATCACCGATACGGTTTCGGCCGGACTGAGCCTGTTCAGAAGCGTATCGAGATTGTGGCCCGCCGCTGCGTCGGACTTGCGCTGGAAAGTGACGGAGAGGCGCCGGATTGCTTCAACGATCTCGAAGGCATTCTCGCCGTCGTGCTCGCGAACCGTGTCGCCCAGGATCTGACCGAGCAGGCGGATATCGTTCTGCAGGGGCAGATCCTTGTCCAGACCGTCCAGTTCGTGTGGTGAAAAAGAAGCGGACATGGCATCGATCCGAAGTGGCGCGGCGTGGCAGTGGCCGAGGCTCCTACGGCGCGAACCAACGCGGCGCCGACCGCCAAATCAGTGCAATACAGCCCGCATGGCAAGCTCAAATAATGTGCAGACAAAGCCGGGGGCATGCACACAGGGCCAGCTGTCATCCCAGAGTTACGCGCGCGACGTGTCCGGGACCCGGCCGGAATGACAGGGTTGCATTACTAAGCAACAGCGGTTGCGTACACCCCCGACGAGGCGAGTGCGTGCGCCACCAGTTCAGCGCGGGTGCCGATCCATAGACCCTCGGTAGCCTTGGCGATTTTCATGCAGGCATCGAACGCCCATGCGCCGGCTGGCCGGCCGTAGACGTGGGTGTGGGCTGTGACGTCCAGCATGAAGGGCGCTGCGTCTGCCTTCGCGGCGCCCTCGAGGATGGCCTGAAACTTGGCCACGAACGCCTCGGCCGAGCCGCCGTAGCGGTTGGAGTGCGGCAGATCGTTGACGTCCATGGTGAGCGGGATGGCAACGATGGAGCGCGTGCGCGCGCCGTCGGCGTACTCCCAGATGGCCGGCAGATCATCGTCGTTGCAGTCGCCATGCCACAGGTAGCCTTCGGCGGCCAGTAGGCGCGGGCTCGCCGGGCTGCCGGTGCCGCGCGGGCTGATCCAGCCGGTGGGGCGGATGCCGGCGGCTGCCTCGATCAGCGCCGTATTGCGGCGGATGTTGGCGGTCTGCGCTTCCTCGTCGAGATAAACCGGGATCACGTCCATGCCGTACGAGTGGCCGACGATCTCGTGGCCTGCATCGCGGATCTGGCGCACACTGTCGGGGAAGCGCTCGGCCAGCACGCCGCTCACCATGGCGCTGGTTCTGATCTTGTTGGCGGCGCAAACCCTGAGCAGTCGCTGGATGCCGCGCACCGCGCCGTAGCTCGCCCAGGAATGTGCGTTGGTGTCAAAGAAGCCCGGCTGCAGCACGTTGCCCATCGGCCCGATCGGCGGCGCCTTGCCGGGCGACCAGGCCTCGTAGGCGAGATTGAAGATGATGCCGATGCGCGCCCCGTTCGGGAACCGGAAGTCGGGACCGGCGCGGCGGATGGAGGTGGGTTCGTTAGCAGGCATGCAAGGGCTTTCCGGTTTGCAAGATTTTGGCCACACATCTGGACTAGCTTTCGCGTGCGCACGTACAACCGCGAGTTCGTCGCATGTGCGGCACATCCCAACCTGACCCCGCACAGGGCGCATCAGCGTCGTTCATAGCCATGCTATCAACAACGACATCGAGAGGCCTTGCCTGTGAGCGGTCTTCTGCAGCCATACGCATGTCCAATGGTAGTTGGGTCGCTCGGCCCGGTGTTTGTCTTTTCGACCCCGGAATGGGGCCAGCGACCGTACCATGATTGAGCATTACGGCTAGCGTCTCGACGCTTGCGACATGCTCAGCCAATGATTGCAGTTGCGTGGGAGACGCAATGGCAACACAGCAAATTTCTGCAGCAAGCGCGTGCGTCCGGTTGTTCGGGCGTGGCAGCGGTGGATTGAGAGCGAACAGCTGCAAGTGCCCCACTTGCAACGGACGCGTCTTGTGGATGCATCGGATGGTCACGTAGACTGAAAAACCAGCGCTGTGGGGGCGCAATCTCGCACCGGGGAGCACTGCGCGTGTCGAGTTTGGCTGTCGGGGGCAAGGCGGACCAACCCACATATCGCCCGGACATCGATGGCCTGAGAGCTGTCGCCGTGCTTTGCGTGTTGTTTTTTCACCTCGACGTTGCCCCATTCCCCGGTGGCTTTGTCGGGGTCGACATATTCTTCGTCATCTCGGGCTATCTGATCACCAACATCATCCACGCCGGGATCGTGCGGGGCAATTTCAGCCTCGCCGAATTCTACGCGCGCCGCATCTGCCGAATTTTTCCGGCTCTGTACTTGACGATTGCACTCACGCTCGGCGCAGCGCTGGTCGTCTAAAAGCCGCACGAGATGCGCGGTACGCTCGACGCTTTGCGCTACCTGTCGGTCTTTCTTTCCAACATCTATTTCATGGACGCGGGCGGCTATTTTGATGCGGCGCTGGAGGCCAACCCACTGCTGCAAACCTGGTCGCTGTCGGTGGAGGAGCAATTCTATCTTGGCTTTCCGTTGCTGCTTCTGGTCGCCTGCCGTTTCGCCGGCGCGCACCTGCGCATGCTGCTGACGGGCATCGCCGTAGCCTCCCTGGTGGCTGGCGCCATCCGCCTAAACCTCGATCCGCAGAGGGCGTTTTTCGCAACCGAACTGCGCGCATTTGAATTGATAACCGGCGCCCTGGTTGCCCTCGGCTGGCAATCTTCCGTTCGGCCGGTGATCAGAACCGGGGTTGCGGTATGCGGCCTCCTCCTAATGGCCGGCACCATCGTTCTTCTTTCCCCATCCGTGCCGTTTCCGGGACCCAGTGCGTTGCCGATCTGTGCCGGCACCGCCATGATCATCTGGGCCGGCGGCCGCGATGGCACCACCATTGTCAACCGGATGCTCGCGGTGCGTCCGCTGGTCGGCATCGGCCTCATATCCTACTCGGTCTATCTCCTGCATTGGCCGCTGATCGTATTCGCCAAGCGCATCCTGCTGGTCGAACTGACCCTCGGCCACAAGGTCGCGCTCGCTGCCGCGGCCCTGTGCACGGGCTATCTTTCGTGGCGCTTGGTCGAAACACCGTTGCGCAAGCAGGCGATCACGGCTCGCGGCACAACCGTGCTCGCCGGCGGCGTGGCCTCAGTTGCGGTCCTGGCCGTTGGCGCATCGGTCGGCGCGCATCTGCTGGCGATCGACCCAACTCAACGTGGACCGCTGGCTGAGCGAACCCGCGCCGCCGCCGAACCGTGCGTGCTCAGCCAATCCAAGCCGCCCGACGCCTGGCCGCGCGCGACCTGCACCACCGAAGGGAGGGGCGACCTGGTTGCCGTGTGGGGTGATTCCTATGCCGGCCACTACTTCAGCGCGTTGCGGGACCGAGCGGCCAAGTCCGGCAGCCGGCTGGCCTTGCTTGGCTTTGGCAGCTGCCCTCCAGCCATCGGCCTGGTCCTGAAGGAATGGCCGCGCTGCCGGGAGTTCAACGACATGGTGCTGCGGCACCTGCACGATGCCAAGCCGCGCGTGGTGGTGTTGTCGGCCAACTGGTTGAATTACGAGAAGCGACGGTCGCTACTTGGCAACGATGTCGTGCAGCATGTGTCGGCCACGGTGAGCCGGCTGCGCGACATGGGGATCGAGGTGTTTGTCGTCGGCCCGTCGCCGGTATTTCCAAGTGACGTGCCGCTGCTGGCATTGGCAAGAAGCGGTCCGGCCAAGGACGGTTTCTTCCACGCCCGCTACAGCAGAATGTTCGACGCGCTGTTCCGCAACATGCAGAGTGAAGGCAGGGTGCGATATCTGCCGGCCTATGCCGTGTTTTGCGACGCCGGTGAGCTGTGTCGGTTTCGCGACGAGGACGCTCATTTCTTTTACGACAACGGTCATATGACGCGAGCAGGCGCGGATCGGGTCGTCGACCAGCTGTTGCACGTGGTGTTTGGCAACCGGGCGTCGAACTGATGCAGGACTATTTCAGCCGTGCTCGAACGGAAATCGAGCCGCACTTGCCCGTGTCCGTCAGCCGCATGCTCGATGTCGGCTGCGGCGACGGGACGACCAGCGTTTTCGTGAAGAGCGTGCGGTCCGTCGAATGGGCCGGAGGCGTGGAGATCGATGTGGCAGCCGCGCAGCGGGCCGAACGCCGACTGGACGCGGTGTGGTGCACGGACGTGCAGGAATTCGAGTTCGGCCATCACGTTGCGCCGGCCTCGCTCGACTTGATCCTGTGTCTCGACGTGCTTGAGCATCTGGTCGACCCCTGGTCGGTCGTCAAGCGGCTCTCGCCGCTGCTCGCTCCGAATGGTCGGCTGGTCGTCTGCGTACCCAACGTCAGGAATTGGAAGTTTGTGGCCAACCTGCTGTTTCGAGGCGATTTCACCTATCGAGATGCAGGGCTGCTCGATCGTACGCACCTGCGATTTTTTGTCAGGCAGACGGCGGTGGAACTGGCCGAAGCCGGGGCCGTACCGGTCACGTGGATCGGCAATGCGCATCCGTGGCAGGCGCGTGACATGCGGGCCATTCTGTCACGCCTGAGCCGCGGTCGGCTGGATGATCTCATGATCAAGCAGTACATCGTGGTGGCAGCGAGGGCCGGCGCCTGCCTGTCATAAGTCTCATGCCGGGCGCACCGCTTGCGCCGAGGCCGCGGCAATGGCAGCCTAATCCTGCGACGGGGATTGGCTTTCCGGCAAACTGGGGATTGGGGCGGGCGTGAAGGCGCCGAAGTTCAGCTATGTGCGTGCCGACAGCGTCGAGCAGGTGCTCGAACTGCTGGCGGAGCATGGTGAGGACGCACGCATTCTTGCCGGCGGTCAGAGCCTCATGCCGACGCTCAACATGCGCCTGTCCCAGCCGCGCCTGCTGATCGACATCAACCGGCTGCGGGAGCTGTCCGGCATCGAGCGGCGCGGTGAACACGTGCGCATCGGGGCCCTGACGCGCCATGCGGACGTGGCAGGCTCGGCGACCGTCGCGCGGCACCTGCCGCTCATCGCCGAGGCCATGCCACACGTCGCGCACGTGGCAGTGCGCAACCGCGGCACGTTCGGTGGCAGCATCGCCCTCGCCGACCCGGCGGCCGAGATGCCGGCTTGCGCGCTATCGCTCGGCGCGACCCTGGTGCTGCGCAACACGGCCGGTCGGCGCGAGGTGGCCGCAACCGACTATTTCCAGGGCCTCTACCAGACGGCCCGCCGGCCCGACGAGCTGCTGGTCGAGGCACTTATCCCCGTGCAGCAGCCGGGCTGCGTGTCGGTGTTCGGCGAGTTGGCCCAGCGCCACGGCGACTTCGCTATCGCTGGAGTGGCGTTCCATCTCAAGGTGGATGGCCGGGCCGTGACGGATGCGCGCCTTGTCTACTTCGGCAGCGAGGATCGACCCACCCTGGCGCAGCGCGCAGGCGCCGCCATCGACGGCTGCAGCCTCGATGATGCAAACGCGGTTGCGGCGGCCGAGTCGGCCCTGGAGCAGGATCTTTCGCCGATGGATAGTCCCCACGCCAGCAGCCGCATGCGCCTACACCTGCAGCGAGTGCTAACTCGGCGCGCCTTGGCGACGGCAGCACAGCGAGCGAGAGCCGCATGAGCGAGGAGACGGCGCAGATTGTTCTCACCGTCAACGGCGAGGCCATCACCCGCACGGTGGCGGTGCGCCAGCATCTGGTCGACTTCCTGCGTACCGAGCTGGGGCTGACCGGGTCCCACATCGGTTGCGAACACGGCGTGTGTGGGGCCTGCTCGGTACGGGTCGATGGCCGGGTCGTGCGCGGCTGCCTGATGCTGGCCGCACAGGCCGACGGCGCCGAGGTCGTCACCATCGAGGGGCTGACCGACACCGGCGAGATCGCCGACCTGCAGGCCGCGTTCGTAAATCGCAACGCCCTGCAGTGTGGGTTCTGTACACCAGGCATGCTGATGACGGCGGCCGAGTTACTGGCGGAGAAGCAGGCGAAGAGCCGCGAGGAAATCCGCACCTTCCTGTCCGGCAACTACTGCCGGTGCACGGGCTTCCAGGCCATCGTCGACGCCATCGAGACGACGCTCGCCAAGCGGCTCGAGCAGCGCTGACCCGGAGGCAAGCAATGTCCGACAGAGCCCTCCGCGCCCCGCTCGACCGACCCAACAGCTACATCGGCCGCACGCTGTCGCGGGCTGGCGCCAAGCGCGCCGTGGCCGGCCGCGGCCGCTACACCGACGACTTCTCGCTTCCGCGCATGCTGCATGCCGCATTCCTGCGCAGCCCATTTGCGCACGCCAAGATTCTTTCCATCGACACGAGCCAGGCAAGGCGCCAGCACGGCGTCGCGCTCATCATGACCGGCGCTGAGCTCGCCAAGCTCGTAACCGGCCCCTGGATCGGCACGTTGACCTGCTTTTCCGGCATGAAATCGGCGCCGCAATATGCGTTGGCCGTCGATCGCGCCTGCTGGGTCGGCGAACCGGTCGCCATGGTGGTCGCTCGCACCCGCGCCGAGGCCGAGGATGGGGTCGAGCGCATCCAGGTCGAATGGGAGGAATTGCCGGCCGTAACCGACAAGGCCACGGCGCTCGATCCCAAAACACCCGTGCTGCATCCCGAGCTCGGCGACAACCTCGCCTTTCGCAAAACCATCGACACTGGCAGTGTCGATGCGGCGTTTGCTAAGGCCGATCTCGTCATCGAGGAGACTTTCGAGTTCGGCCGCCACACCGCCGTCAGCCTGGAGCCGCGCACCCTGCTGGCTGCCTACGACACTGCCACCGGCAAGCTCACCATCACCACCAGCAGCCAGTGTCCGCACATGCTCCAGCACGTGTTCGCGCACACGCTGGGCATCCCGCAACACAACGTGCAGATCATCGCGCCCGACGTGGGCGGCTCGTTCGGCCTCAAGATCCACACCTACGGCGACGAGCTGGCGACCACTGCCGCCGCGATCCAACTCGGCCGCCCGGTGAAGTTCGTCGCCGATCGGCTGGAATCGTTCATGTCCGACATCCACGCCCGCGAAAACACCGTGAAGGGCCGCATTGCCGTGAGCAAGTCGGGCACCATCGAGGCCTTCGACATCGACGTTCTGTCGGGCGCTGGCGCCTATTCACAGTATCCGCGCACCAGCGTGTTCGAGGCCACCCAGGTGCTCAACATTACCGGCGGCCCCTATCGGCACAAGCACTATCGGGCGCGCGCCACGGTGGTCTACCAGAACAAGGTGCCGTCCTCGCAATATCGCGCCGTCGGCCACCCGATCGGCAACAGCGTGGCCGAGCATCTTGTCGATCAGGCTGCCTACCAGCTCGGCATCGATCCGATCGAGATGCGCCGGCGCAACATCATGGCCGACGACGTCTACCCGACAACAAGCGCCAGCGGCATCAAGCTGAAGGATCTCTCGCACCAGCGCTGCCTCGACGCTCTGGTCGACAGCATGGACTATGCGGCCCTGCGCGCAGAGCAGGCCAACCTGCGCGAGAAAGGTATCCATCGCGGCATCGGCATCGCCACCTTCATCAAGGGCACGGCCCCTGGTCCGCGCGGCTATTATGGCGTTGGCGGCGCGCCAATCTCCTTGCAAGATGCCTGCGTCATCAAGCTGGAGCCGAACGGCGGCGTAATCTGTGCCGTCGGCGTCACCGAACAGGGCCAGGGCGTCGACACCGTGATGGGCCAGATCGCCGCCGCCACCCTCGGCGTCCCCATCGACAGCGTCCGCGTACTATCCGGTGACACCGACGCCACCCCATTCGGCGGCGGCACCTATGGCTCGCGCGCCACCGCCATCGGCGGCGAGGCCGTGTACCAGGCTGCTCGCGACCTGCGCCAGGAAATACTGCAACTCGCCGGCATACTTCTGCAGGCCGAGCCCGACGCCCTTGACATCGTCGATGGCACCATCGTCGACCGCAGCGACGGCAGGCAGCGGTTGCCGCTCGCCGAAATCGGCCGCATCGGTCATTATCAGGTTGGCGAATTGCCCAACAGCGTGCAGCCGATCCTGTCGCACACCCGCCGCTTCCGCCTGGTCGACGACCTCTACATTTTTACCAACGGCATCCACGGCGCCTACGTCGAGGTCGACACGGACACCGGCTTCATCCGCCTGTTGAAGCACTGGGTGGTGGAGGACTGCGGCCGCGTCATCAATCCACAGCTGGCCGACGAGCAGGTGCGGGGCGGCTGCGTGCAGGGCATCGGCGGCGCACTGTACGAGCACTGCCTCTATGACGAGGCAGGTCAGCTGCAGAACGGCTCGCTGGTTGACTACCTGACGCCGATGGCATCGGAGATGCCCGACATCGAGGTCGTGCACGTGCAGACGCCCTCGTCGGTCTCCGAGCTCGGCGCCAAGGGCGTCGGCGAGTCCGGCACCGGCGCCGCACCCGCCGTCGTCATGAATGCGGTCAACGATGCGCTGCAGCCGTTCGGCGCCCGCGTCACCGCACAGCCGATCACCCCTCAATCGATCCTGATCGCCCTCGGCAGGATTTAGCGTCGGCCTCCCCGAAGGGAAGGAATGCCACCCGTCTAGCTCGCTCATCCGCGTGCGATCGGGGAAGCTACCGGCGAGCTAGGCTGCATGCCATGCCAGATGGGGTGCACGCGCCGCGCCCCGCTGCACGCTCAGCCCTCCATCCGCAGCCGCTTCGGATCGAGCGGCGCCAACCGCCTGGGGTCGAAGGGCGACAGGTCGACGGTACGTTCGTCACCGTCCACGATCAGCTCGGCAACGGCCTCGCCGGTTGCTGGCGCGTTGAGGATGCCCCAGACGCTGTGGCCGGTGGCGACATAGGCCCCTTCGATCCCGGGCACCCGGCCGATCAGTGGCAGGCCGTCCTGCGTGACTGGGCGATGGCAGGCCTGGCTCGCCACCACCTTGGCCTGGCGCAGGATGGGGGACAGACTGGTGCACATGGCCTGCAAGCGTTCAGCCGCTCCCGGGTCGGGCGTCACCGCGCCGGGATCGAGCGGAACCGGTGCCTCGCTGGAGATGGCGCAGACGTAGGTGGTACCGTCGGCGCGGGGGAAGATTTCGGGCGCGTGCACACTGCCCCGCGCCTCCTGGAACTCGAGAAACAGTGCCTCGGCCGGCACCTCGCTACCGGTTTCGAAAACCAGGCTGTGCCCCTTCAAGCCGAACACAGGCGGCAGCGGCAGCCATCGCGCGGCCAGCACTGACCAGGGCCCCATGGCGATCACCACCGCATCACCCTCGACGATCGTTCCGTCCACCTCGACGCCGGTCACCCGCCCTGCCTCCTGCGCCAGGTTGGTGACGCGTCCCGGCCGCAGCTCCGCCCCCTGCCCCTGCGCAGCCCACATCATGGCCTTCGTGAACTGGCCGGGGTGCACCTGGGCCGTGGTATCGGGCGAACCGAGCTGCCGGCTGATGCGCACCGTGTCGGACAGCCAGCCGAGGTGGTGGGCGCTGTAGGCCTTGCGCGCATGGCCCTCCGCCGCAGCCGATCCGGCATAGGTCGTCATTGGCCGGTAGCCCCAATCGCGCGCGATCGTGTCCGCCAGGGTTGCATGCAGCGCAAAGCTGCGTCGCGCCAAGGCCTCGAGCGGCGTGCCATCGCACCAGTCGAGCGCCAGAAATCCCCCCGACTTGCCCGATGCCGCGCAGGCAAGGCCGGTCCGCTCGATCACGGTCGCCTTAACGCCGCGGCAACTCAGGAAATAGGCGATCGAGGCGCCAATCACGCCTCCACCGCAGATCAGGACCCGCATTTGGCCAGCTCCGCTTGGTCACCCGAGCCCGACAGTAGCGCGGCCGGTCCGCAACCAGGAGTCTCCCCTACAGCCGCCAGGCCGTGCTCAACCTCAACAAGGCTCGTTCCCCCGCATGGCCGCCGCGCGGCGCAACCATTCGTGGCTTGATCGCCGGCAAAACACCGGCGAGGATGCGGCCAACGCGTGATCAAGCGCTGTGCCTGGAGCGGCACAATCAAACCTCTAGGGGAGGAACCATGACCCAGCATCGCATGTCCCGGCGTCGCATTCTGAAGGCCGGTGCCGCCGCAGGCCTGCTCAGCGCCCTGCCGGCACCGTTTGTCGCCCGTTTTGCGCTTGGCCAGTCCGCGTTCGACTGGAAGCGCTTCAAGGGCGAGAAAATCGACGTGCTGCTCGTCAAGAACCCGCGCTCGGATCTCATGCAGGCGGCCGAGAAGGAATTCCTCGAGCTGACCGGCATCACAGTATCCTCCGAGCAGGTCCCCGAGCAGCAGCAGCGCCAGAAGGCTATGATCGAGTTCAGCTCGGGCAAGCCGACCTTTGACGTGGCGCACCTGTCCATGCACGTGCAGAAGCGCCTTTCCGAGAAGGGCAACTGGCTTGAGGATCTGCGGCCCATGCTGGCCGACGGCTCGCTGACGACGCCCGACCTCGACTTCAACGATTTCGGCAAGGCCGGCCTCAACTTCTGCACCGCCGCCGACGGCAAGCAGAACGCCATCCCGACCTTCGTTGATTACTGGATCCTTTACTACAACAAGGAGCTGTTCGAGCAGAAGGGCGTTGCCTACCCGACCTCCATGGACGAGGTCTACACGGCAGCCCAGAAGCTGACCGATACCAGCAAGGGCGTATACGGCTTCGTCTCGCGCGGCCTGAAGAACGCCAACGTGCCGGTCTGGACCAGCTGGCTGCTCGGTCAAGGCGTGGAGACGGTTTCCAAGGACGGCAAGCTCTTGACCGATACACCTGAGGCCATCTGGGCCGGAGAGCAGTACAAGCGGATGAACCGCGAGTTCGCGCCACCCGGCACGGTCGGCTTCAACTGGAACGAATGCCAGACCAGCTTCGCCACCGGCCGCGCCGCCATGTGGCTCGACGGCATCGGCTTTGCCACGCCGCTTGAGGATCCGAGCAAGTCGAAAGTGGTCGGCAAGGTCGGCTACGGCGTCGTGCCCAAAGGTCCCAAGGCGCAGCATTCGGCAATCTTCGGCGACGGCCTCGGCATCTCGCGCACCTCGACCAAGAAGGGCGCGGCCTGGTTCTACGTGCAGTTCATCACCAACAAGCAAAACCAGCTCAACATCCTCAAGAACGGCGCGGGCTCGCCGGCACGCAACTCGGCCTTCGCAAACCAGGAGGTGGTACGCGAATCCAAGTTCGGCAAGCAGTGGTTCGACTGCGTGCTGGAGTCCGCCAAGGTGGGGCGGCCGGGCCTGCCGGTCATCATCCCTGTCACGGAGTTCCGTGACGTGTTCGGCGTGGCGCTCACCAACATGATCTCCGGCGCCGACCCCGCTGCCGAGCTGAAGAAGGCGACGGAAACCTTCCAGCCGGTGCTCCAGAAGAGTGAGCAGGGCTGACGGCCAAAGGCATGAGCGTTGAGCACAACGCGGGTTCCCTTCCCGGTCGCCGGGGAGGGATGGCCGCGCCCGCAACGCCGGGCGCCCGCCAAGCGCCGGCATCGACGCCCTACGTCTACGACGTCACGCGCAAGTACTGGCTCTTCATCGCGCCGGCCACCATCGTCGTTGGCCTTGTCATCGTGTTCCCGTGGATCTTCACCCTGTGGATGTCGGCGCACGAGTGGAACGTGACCGGCGACCACGCCTTCGTCGCCCTCGCCAATTACAAGAAGCTGCTCACCGACCAGCGCTTTTTGGATTCGATGTGGCGCACCTTCTGGTTCACGCTGCTGGCCACGCTCATTCCCATCGTTTTGGGCGTATGGGCTGCGCTCGTCTTCCACCGCGAGTTTCCGTTTCGCGGCATCTTGCGCACCGTGTTCGTGATGCCGATGATGGCGACGCCGGTCGCCATCGCGCTGGTGTGGACCATGATGTTCCATCCGCAGCTGGGCGTATTGAACTATCTGCTCTCGCTGGTCGGCGTCGCCCCGTTTGCCTGGGTCTATGATCCAAACACCGACATTCCGACGCTGGTGCTGGTCGAGGTGTGGCACTGGACGCCGCTCGTGATGCTGATCGTGCTGGGCGGTCTTGCCGGCCTGCCCACCGACCCTTATGAGGCCGCCCTTATCGACGGTGCCTCCAGCTGGCAGATGTTCCGCTACATCACCTGGCCGCTGATCCTGCCGTACGTGATGATCGCGCTCGTCATCCGCACCATTGACAGCCTCAAGGTGTTCGACACCATCGCCGTCATCTCGCAGGGCGGACCCGGCACTGCTTCCGAGACGCTCAACTATTTCCTCTATCTGCAGGCCTTCCAGTTCTACAACCTCGGCTATGCGTCAGCCGTGGTTGTCATCTTCTTTGTCATCATCATCGCGCTGTCGCTGCTACTGCTGTACCTGCGCCAACGCACCAAGTGGACGGATTGAAGGAAGCTTCGATGGCATCCCAGTCCATGCATGGCGCAGCGATTGGCCGCAAGCCGGTCCGCACCTGGATTGCGCTCGGCCTGTCGGTGCTGCTCCTGGTGTCGCCGGCCGTGCTCGTGTTCCTGTGGATGCTCTCGCTCTCGCTCAAGACCGAGATCGACAACATCGCCTTCCCCCCGGTGTTCATTCCCGATCCGCCCACGCTCGCCAACTACGTCGAGGTGTTCGAGAAGAATCGCATCCTGCTGTACTTCTGGAATTCGGTGCTGGTGACGGGCGGCGCCGTGCTGTTTGGGCTGCTGGTTGGTGTGCCGGCCGGCTACGGGATCGCCCGCGCCAAGGCCGGCAAGGCCGCCGTGCTGATCCTAATCGCGCGCATGACGCCAGCGCTGTCCTACCTGATCCCGCTGTTCCTGCTGTTCCAGGTGATCGGCCTGGTCGGCACCATCTGGGCGCTCATCATCACCCATCTCGTCATCACTATCCCGATCATCGTCTGGGTGATGATCGGCTATTTCGAAGGCGTTCCGAAAGAGCTTGAGGACGCCGCACGCGTCGACGGTGCCAGCATCTGGCAGAGCTTCCGCTACATCGCCCTGCCGCTGGCGCGCCCCGGCATCGTGGTCGGCGCCATCCTCGCCTTCATCTTTTCGTGGAACAACTTCATCTTCTCGGTGGTGCTGGGCGGCAAGAACACGCGCACGCTACCGTCCGCGGTCTACAACATGCTCACCTTTGAGCAGCTCGCCTGGGGCCCGCTGGCGGCAGCCGCGCTGCTGGTCACCTTGCCGGTGCTGCTGGTGACGGCATTCGCCCAGCGCGAGATCATCGCCGGGCTGTCGTCCGGCGGGCTGAAGGACGGCTAACGGCAGGGGTTGGGGGCACTAGCATGCTTGGCGTCGGCATTCTCGGGGCTGGCTTTTTCGGTGGCGTGCACGCGCGCGCCGTCAACACCACGCCGGGCCTGCGCCTGGCAGCGGTGTGCGCGGAGGAAGCACACCTGGCGAGATCCTTTGCTGCCGAACACGGCGGCAGGGCCTACAGCGACTGGCGTGCGCTGCTCGATGATCGCGCGGTCGACGCCGTGCTGATTGCAACGCCGCACCATCTGCATTGCGAGATGGCGATCGCCGCCGCATCCGCCGGCAAGCATCTCTTCATCGAGAAACCGCTGGCCCGCACCGCCGCCGAGTGCTCCGCCGTCATCGCCGCTGCGGACACGCACGGCGTCAAGTTGACGGTCGGGCACATCCTGCACCTTTCGCGGCCCGGCCTGGTGGCGCGGCAGATAATCGACAGCGGCGAGATCGGCCGCCCTGTGCTTGGCTCCAGCGTGCTGCTCAAGCTCTGGATGGAATCCAACCGGCGCGGCTGGCATCTCGATCCAGCCACCGGCGGAGGCATGTTGATGACGGCAGGCATCCATTCGCTCGACCTGCTGATCTGGCTCATGGACAGTCCGGTCGCAGCCGTCTCTGCGGCAGCAGGCGCGCTGTTTCACGAGCAGGCCGCCGACGACAGCGCCATGGTGCTCCTGCGTTTTGCCGACGGTCGCTTCGGGCAGGTGGCGAGCGTCGGCTACCGCGATGGGGCAATGACCTACGGCATGGACCTCATCTGCGAGCGGGGTGCATTGCGCATCGATTTCGACCGGGGCGTCTCGATCGGCCGCGGCGGCCAGTGGACGCACGTGCCGGGTTCGATCGAGCCCGACTGGATGCTACGCGCCGTCGAGCGCGAGTGGCAGGCGCTCGCCGGCGCCATCACCTCGGGCGCGCCCATCCCAGTCACCGGCGCCTACGCCCGCCACGTCATCGCCTGCATCGAGGCCACCTTGACCTCGGCCCGCGATCGCTGCGAGGTGCCCGTCGCGCCCTGACACCAAAGGCAGGGCCAGCCTGCTCCGCCTCCGGCGTTCCTCAGGGGTCCGGGATTTGGTGATCCATCAACCACGCAGGTGATGGTTGCGCACGTCGCCAACTCGTGAGCGCGCGTCGGCTCGGTGCGCGGCTTACACAGTCCCCCAGGCTACGGGCTGACGACGACTGCGACATCTCCTGCTCTGCCAAGGTTCTCTTCGTGCTGGGCCTGGAGACGCGGATCGCCGAGCTTGCCGCCGCTAAGCCACCATGCCGTCGGGCTTGAGTTGGAGGAAGAGAACCTACCCAAGCGAATCCGGTTTTCCCGAAAGCGCGATCCTCGCACTTGCATGCGCAGGCAACCGTAGCAGACGCCCACAAAATTTCGCCAACTGACCAAGGATGCGGCGCCGCGCAGCCCGCTGAAATCGGTCGCCTACGCCATTGACACCATTGGCAAATGCCAACGACCCCTATGCGGAGACTTCGCATGATGCGACCGGCCCCATGAGGCTGGCGAACGGGCGACGATGGTGCCGTCCCTCGCCTCAGTCAGGAGTACCAGCCATGAAGACCATCATCTCCGCCTTGATCGCTCTGTCGGCTCTGACCGGTGTTGCCGCTTCTGCCAGCGCCTTCGATGCCACGACCTTGTACGCAGAGCTGGATCGCAGCCGCCAGTAGATTGAGACGCGCGTGCGTCATTCGCTGCTTCTCGGCTCGTGCTTAGAGGCCGCTGCCAAAGCGGAACACAAGCCCCGAGCACGACCGAGAAGCACCCCATGGGGGCGGCCAGTTGGAGTGTGCCATGCCCTTGAGCCCCTCACACAGATCTCGCAGTGCACTTCGTCCGAACGACGCGCCTGCTCCGGATCGGCTCGATCAACCACACGCCGTCACAATCGCGGATATCGCGGTCGCGTGTACCGCCCTAGACTGTGGTTGTGCGACGTGGTCTTCCCACCAAGTCAATGTGGTGGTTGCGCGCGACGAAGAAGACAGTCGCATCGTCGAAGGCCGGCACGCGCACAAGGTCCATCGAGACGTTTGACGCGCCGGCGGCACCCATCCCCGCCATCGCCATCCGGCGATCATGGCGTCCGCTTGTACGCAGTGCGGCGCCGATTGCTCGTTCCAGCTCTGCGCGTGGGGCAACGAGCACCGAACCTTGGCCTTCTCAGCCTCTACGTCAAAGCAAGAGGCGCATAGCTTGCCTATCGGCCATGATTTGAGCCAACCTTCTTTGTCCGCACTGCGCCGTTGCCTCCATCGGCAGCCATCGCGTTCGGTCCCGCAAGACCGATCGCGAAAGCGGCAACAGCAAGTGCGGTTGCTGTCCGGACACCTTTCGACATGGTGATCTCCTGGCTTTGGAGCGTCCTAGTCCTTGGTCGCGCGACCCGAAAAAAAGTTCATCACATCGATGAATTTGTCAGGCCGATAGGCGAACACCTGGTTGTTCTGCGCACGTTCGCGGCGCAGCTCGTCATGCGTTGGCTTCGCCAGCGAGCCCGTCGTCAGGGATCGAATGCATCGACCATTGACTGAGGGCTTAAAAGGCAAGTCGCCGCTGGTGGGCTTGAGGCGCGGCTGGATTCGCCAGGTCATGCACCTGCCTACATAGTTTCGGGGGCCGTCGTGGGCAGGGGCAATCTGCGCGCGAAAATGCCTTGGACGGCCGGTTCCCGCGGTCGCGAGCCCGTCGCATGGGCATGAACATCGCCTGATCAAGCCCGCGCGGCCCAACGGTGCAGGATCAATAAGTTGGGTCCGCCTCCAGCCCAGGAGGTTGCAGCGCAGCGCACTCATAGTGTAGGAGAACCATGCCGCGTCCGCACTGTACGCTGCAAGCCGCAGTAGCTCAGGGGTAGAGCAACGCATTCGTAATGCACCGCCGGTGAAAATTCCTCGATGAATCAAGGGGCGGCCGGAGGCAATTGCGGGCGCGGCTGGGTGCGAGTAGGCCGGTCTTGCGAGCTTTCGGCCCAATACGGCGTAGACGGTACAGGCCAGTTTCGAGCCAGTCACTTCATTCTGGCAAGTGACCTCGATACGTCCCTGCTCAACGCTGTGCAACGGGCGCACACTCATTGAACGTTACGAGCGCTTTCGCGAAAGGCAGATGGGTCTGCGTGTCGAATTGGTGGATACGAGCGCGGCGTCAGGCTCATAACCTGAAGGTCGTAGGTTCAAATCCTACCCCGCAACCAAACTTTCCCTTGTCCGGCCCGGACACATAGGTAACAGAACGTACCTA
>DASTOW010000168.1:0-6308 GCA_035762425.1 Hyphomicrobiaceae bacterium
CACGACACCGGCCCGTCCGTCGACGAGCAACTAGTTTCGCTTGCGGAGCGAACCATGAGGGCTGGCGCAATAAGCGCCGGCCCTTCTGTTTACGCCACGGCTGCAGCGGCTGCGCGCCCAGCGGTGCGGCCGGAGAATATGCAGCCGCCCAGGAAAGTCCCCTCCAGTGCGCGGTAGCCGTGCATGCCACCGCCGCCGAACCCAGCCACTTCACCGGCCGCATAGACATTTCCAAGCGGCTCACCATCAGGCTTGAGCACTCGCGCAGACAGGTCCGTCTGCAATCCACCCAGTGTCTTGCGGGTCAGGATCGACAACCGCACGGCGATCAGCGGCCCGCAGGCCGGATCGAGGATGCGATGCGGCTTGGCCACGCGTATCAACCTGTCGCCCAGGTAGTTGCGCGCGCCGCCGATGGCGGTGATCTGTGCATCCTTGCTGAACGCGTTATCGATCTCGCGGTCGCGCGCTTCGATGACGCGCCGTACCTCCGCCGCATCGAGCAGGTTGCTCCCAGTCAGCGCATTCATGCGTTCGACCAGCCGGCCCACATCGCTCTCGACGATGAAATCCGCGCCCTTCTCCAGGAAGGCACGTACCGGCGCCGGTGCGCCGCCGCTCCGCCGCGCGCGAATGACCTTAAGCCAGCTGCCGCTGGTCAGATCCGGGTTCTGCTCCGAGCCCGACAGCGCGAACTCGCGCTCGATGATGGTGCGGCTGAGAATAAACCACGAGTAGTCAAAGCCCGTGCGCATGATGTGCGCGAGCGTGCCAAGCGTATCGAAGCCCGGGAACAGCGGCACCGGCAAACGCTGGCCGCGCGCATCGAGCCAGATCGACGAGGGCCCCGGCAGGATGCGGATGCCATGCCGGCTCCAGATCGGGTTCCAGTTGCTGATGCCTTCGGTGTAATGCCACATGCGGTCGCGGTTGATGATGTGGCCGCCTGCGGCCTGCGTGATGGCGAGCATGCGGCCGTCGACGTAGTCGGGCACGCCGCACAGCATCCGCTCCGGCGGCCGGCCCAGCCGCTCGGGCCAGCTCTGTCGCACGAGTTCGATGTTGCCGCCGAGGCCGCCGGCGGCCACGATCACCGCTTGCGCCTTGAACGCAAACTCGCCGACCACCCGGCGCGAGCTCGGTATCCCGCGGTCCGCCGAAGTCGGCTCCAGCAGCTCGCCGCGCAGGCCATCGACCACGCCGGCGCTCGTCGTCAGCTCGCTGACGCGATGGCGAAAGCACAATTTCACCAGGCCGGTGGCGGCCCCCTCCCGCACGCGGCGCACGAACGGCGCGATGATTGCGGGACCGGTCCCCCAGGTGACGTGGAAGCGCGGCACCGAGTTGCCGTGCTCGCTAGCCGTGTAGCCGCCGCGCTCGGCCCAGCCCACGATCGGGAACCAGCGCACGCCCCTCGACTGCAGCCAGCTCCGCTTCTCGCCGGCCGCGAAGGCCACGTAGGCCTCGGCCCACCGCTTGGGCCAGTGGTCCTCGGCGCGATCAAAGCCCGCCGAGCCCATCCAGTCCTGCAGCGCCAGGTCATGCGAGTCACGGATGCGCAGGCGGCGCTGCTCGGGGCTGTCTACCAACATCAGCCCGCCAAACGACCAGAATGCCTGGCCGCCAAGCGATTGCTCACCCTCCTGGTCGAGCAGGATCACCCTGCGGCCGCCATCCACCAGTTCGCAGGTAGCGACCAGGCCGGCCAGCCCGCCGCCGACTACGATCACGTCAGCGTCCATCGCGCTCCTCCCTCCGTGCTTGTCGCTCAAGCGCCGCGACCGGCCACCTGTTCGGGCGTGAGCCGGGGCGAGCTGCCGCGTGCAGCCTCGGCCTCGCGCACGAGCCCGGCAATGCGCGCGTTCATCGGCACGGGCACGCCAACCTTCGCGGCCAGGTCCACGATTGCACCCTGCAGATAGTCAATCTCGGTGGGTCGCTGCCGCTCTAGATCCTCCCACATCGACGACCGTGCCTCCGGGTCGATCGCCAGCATGCGCCGCGCCGCCAGCCGGAACACGGCGTCGGGCAACTTTAGAATGCAGGGAATGAGGCGCGGCGGCACCCGCTCGATCGGCGCGGGGCGAATGCCACTCGCCTTCAGCACGGCGAGCGCCTCATCGATTTGCGCGGCGAGCAGGCGCCGCCAGCGTCGGTCGCTAAGCTCAATGACGAGCGGCAGGCTCGACAGCGCGTTCAGCGCGTTGTTGAGATTGAGCAGCAGCTTGGCCCACTGCACGCCCTGCATGTCGGCGTGTTCCGCCACCGCAACGCCCGGCACATCGAGCAGCGCGCGAAGCCCGGCGCTACCGGCGCCGATCAGAACCGTACCGCTGGTGGCGCGATAAAAGCGGGGGCGGCCATCTACCTCGCGCGTCTGCACGACATTGAACGGCACCATGCCGCCGATGACCGTGCATTTGTGTTTGAGCTGCGCCTTGAGCCGGTCGACGTTGCCAATGCCATTCTGGAGGCTCACCACCACGGCGCCGGGCCGCGCATGCCGCGCGATCAGCCCCGCCATCTCTTGCGTGGCCCCGCTCTTGACCGTGACCACAATCACGTCGGCCGCCGCAAGGGCGGCGGCAGCATCGGTGGTCGCCGCAAGGGCACTGGCAGCCAGCCTGCGATCGCCGCCTTGCAGGTCGCAGATGCGCATGCCTGCGCCATGGACCGCTGCCATCAAGGCCGGCCGGCCCAGCAGCGTCACATGCCGCCCGGCCAAGGCCAGGCAGCCGCCGACGTAGCAGCCGATGCTCCCTGCCCCTGCGACGGCCATGCGAGCCTGCGCGCCGACATCGAGCGCGGCAGCCGCAACATCCGGGCTTGCACTATTATGCATGATTGGCTACCAATCTGGAATAATAATGCACAATGCCGCCGCGTGATCCCCCGGCGTGGCTCGGCCACGGTACATTGGGGCTTGCGCCAAGCGCACAAAAAACAGGCGCGAGCAGCTCGGGAGGGCTAGGCACAATGCCACACCGCATCGACTTCCAGACCGAGCCGGCGCGCTACCGCCATTGGAAGCTCAAGTTCGACGGCAACGTGGCTGAGCTGATCATGGAGGTCGACGAAAACGCCGGCCTGTTCGAAGGCTATCAACTCAAACTCAACTCCTATGACCTGGGTGTCGACATCGAGCTTAGCGACGCCGTGCAGCGCCTGCGCTTCGAGCACCCGGAGGTGAAGGTCGTTGTATTGAAGTCTGGCAAGGACCGGGTGTTCTGCGCCGGCGCCAACATTCGCATGCTCGCGGGCTCCACCCACGCGCACAAAGTCAACTTTTGCAAGTTCACCAACGAGACGCGCAACGCCATGGAGGATGCGAGCCGCAGCTCGGGCCAGAAGTATCTGTGCGCAATCCGCGGCACGGCGGCCGGCGGCGGCTACGAGCTGGCGCTTGCTACCGATCACATCGTGCTGGCTGATGACGGCAACTCCACCGTGGCGTTGCCCGAGCTGCCGCTGCTGGCTGTGCTGCCCGGTACGGGCGGGCTCACGCGCGTCACCGACAAGCGCAAGGTGCGCCGCGACCTCGCCGATGCGTTCTGTACCGTCGAGGAGGGCGTGAAGGGCGCGCGCGCCGTCAAGTGGCGGCTGGTTGATCAGGTCGCACCCAACAGCAAGTTCGAGCAGGCTGTGAAGGATGCGGCAGGCAAACTTGCCGCGCAGTCGGACCGGCCCGACGCGGCCGGCATCCAACTGACACCCCTCGACCGCAAGATCGAGGACAGCGCGCTGACCTACTCCAGCCTCAAGGTCGACATCGACCGGGCAACGCGCCGGGCTACCCTGACCATTGTCGGGCCGGTGTCAGCCGTGCCTGCCTCGGCCGAGACCATGGTCGAGCAGGGCGCGCAGTTCTGGCCGTTGCGGCTCGCGCGTGAACTTGACGATGCCGTTCTGCATCTGCGCCTCAACGAGCCCGAGATCGGCGTGATGATCTTCAAGAGCCAGGGTGATGGCGCACAGGTGCTGGCCTACGACGCTTTCCTCAATAACAATCAGGGGCATTGGCTCGCCCGCGAGATCTTGCACTACTGGAAGCGCACCCTGAAGCGCATCGACGTCACCTCGCGCTCGCTGGTGGCTCTGATCGAGCCGGGCAGCTGCTTTGCTGGCACGCTTGCCGAGATCGTGTTCGCTTGCGACCGCACGTTCATGCTGTCGGGCACCTTTGCTGGCGACAATCAATCGCCGGCTATGATCACGCTGTCGCCGCTCAACTTCGGCACCTACCCCATGAGCAATGACCTGACACGTCTCGCTACACGCTTTCTCGGCGAGCCCGACAGCGTCGATGCAGCCAAGGATGAAATGGGCAGGGCGCTCGATGCGGGGGCTTGTGAACATCTGGGACTTGTCACCAGCGCGCTCGACCACATCGACTGGGATGACGAGGTGCGCATCTTCCTGGAGGAGCGTGCGAGCTTCTCGGCCGATGCATTGACGGGCTTGGAGGCGAACTTGCGCTTTGCCGGGCCCGAGACCATGGAGACCAAGATCTTCGGCCGCCTGACCGCCTGGCAGAACTGGATCTTCCAGCGTCCCAACGCGGCTGGTGCAGAGGGTGCGCTCAAGCGCTACGGCAGCGGCGTCAAGGCCAACTTCAACCCGGAGCGGGTGTGACTTTCTCTCCCGTCCCACCGGGGAGTGGGGCAGGAGATACGGACGAGCTAGAGGAAACGCGATGCCCGAAACAACCAACGTCGACTACTCGACCAAGATCCCCAACAACGTCGGGCTGACCGACGACCAGCGCGTGCTGAAGGCGCTGGAGCAATGGCATCCGGGCTACATCGACTGGTGGATGACCATGGGGCCGGAGGGGTTCCAGACCTCGGACGTCTACCTGCGCACCGCCATCAGCATCGATCCGAAAGGCTGGGCCAAGTTCGATTACGTGAAGATGCCCGAATACCGCTGGGGCATCCTGCTGGCGCCGCGCCAGGAGGACCGGCAGGTCAACTTCGGTACCCACAAGGGTGAGAAAGCCTGGCAGGAGGTGCCGGGCGAATACCGCGCCATGCTGCGCCGCCTGATCGTGGTGCAGGGCGACACGGAGCCTGCTTCCGTCGAGCAGCAGCGCCACTTGGGCAAGACCGCGCCGTCCCTGTACGACATGCGCAACCTGTTCCAGGTCAACGTCGAAGAAGGTCGTCATTTGTGGGCGATGGTCTACCTACTGCAGAAATATTTCGGCAAAGATGGCCGCGAGGAAGCCGAAGGCCTGCTGCAGCGCCGCTCGGGCGACGACGACAAGCCGCGCATGCTCGGCGCCTTCAACGAGGCGACGCCGGACTGGCTGTCGTTCTTCATGTTTACCTTCTACACCGATCGCGACGGCAAGATGCAGCTGGAAAGCCTGGCGCAATCCGGCTTCGATCCGCTATCGCGCACCTGCCGCTTCATGCTGACCGAAGAGGCGCACCACATGTTCGTCGGCGAGACGGGCGTGGGTCGCATCATCGAGCGCACCTGCGAGGCGATGAAGCAGGCCGGCATCGAGGATCCTTACGACATCAATGCGGTGCGCAAACTCGGTGTGATCGACCTGCCGACCATCCAGAAGAAGTCGAACCTGCACTTCACGCTGTCCCTCGACTTGTTCGGATCGGAGGTCTCCACCAACGCCGCCAACTACTACAACAACGGTTTGAAGGGGCGCTTCCAGGAGACCAGAATCGACGACGACCACCAGCTGACCAACTCGACCTATCCCGTGAGCAAGCTGGTGCATGGGCAGATCAAGAAGGTCGACGAGCCGGCGCTGACGGCCATGAACATGCGATTGAGGGACGATTACGTCGCCGACTGCGCCAAAGGCATGGAGCGCTGGAACAAGGTGATCGAGAAGGCGGGCGTGAATTTCCGCCTGGCGCTGCCCCACGTCGCCTTTCACCGCCACATCGGCGAGTTCCAAAACGTCAAGGCGTCGCCCGATGGCCAGGTGCTGAGCGACGCGGAGTGGACCAAGAAGAGGGACGCGTGGCTGCCATCCAAGGACGATGGCGCTTTCATCGAGAGCCTCATGGCCCCCTGCTGGGAGCGAGGCAAGTTCGCATCCTGGATCTCACCGCCCAAGGTCGGTATCGACAACAAGCCCGGCGACTTCGAGTACGTGAAGATCCATCAGGGCTAGGCATTTTCCATGTTCCACTCTCCACCGCGGCGTGGGGAGAGGGAAGGCAGCAAGACCATGCATGTGCCCCTGCTCCCTGCGGAGTTCAAGAAGCAGCATCTCATCGACCCTGAGATCTGCATTCGCTGCAACACCTGCGAGGCCACTTGCCCGGTCGGCGCCG
>DASTOW010000169.1:0-2941 GCA_035762425.1 Hyphomicrobiaceae bacterium
CGACAGCACGGACTTGAGCCGCTCCTCGAACTCGCCGCGATACTTGGCGCCCGCGATCAGCGCACCCATGTCGAGCGCGAGCAGCTTCTTGTCCTTCAGGCTCTCGGGCACGTCACCCTTGACGATGCGCTGCGCCAGGCCTTCGGCGATGGCGGTCTTGCCGACGCCGGGCTCGCCGATCAGCACGGGGTTGTTCTTGGTGCGCCGCGACAGCACCTGGATGGTGCGGCGGATTTCCTCGTCGCGGCCGATGACGGGATCGATCTTGCCTTCGGCGGCCAGCGCGGTCAGGTCTCGAGCATAGCGCTTCAGCGCGTCATAGCCCTGCTCTGCACCCGGGCTGTCTGCGGTGCGCCCCTTGCGAATGTCATTGATGGCTTGGTTGAGGGTGGTGGGGTTGACGCCGGCGTCCTTCAACACGCGGGCGGCGTCAGATTGCTCCATGGCCAGTGCCAGCAGCAGCCGCTCCACGGTGACGTACTTGTCGCCCGCCTTGTCGGCGATCTTCTGGGCGGTGTCGAACACGCGCGCCAGCTCGGGCGCCATGTAAATCTGGCCGGCACCGCCACCCGACACCTTGGGTCGCTTGGCGAGCGCGCGCTCGACAGCGGCCAGCGCGTCGGCCGGCTGGCCGCCAGCCCGCTGGATCAGACCGGCGCACATGCCTTCCGGGTCATCGAGCAGAACCTTCAGGAGGTGATCGGGCGCGAACTGCTGATGTCCCTCGCGCAACGCAAGGCTCTGTGCTGCCTGCACGAAGCCCTTGGCGCGATCGGTAAACCTCTCGAAATCCATCCATCCCTCCTAGGCACGGGGTCCGCCCCCTACGGGCACGCGAGCCGCCGTCTTGTGTTAGGATCCAACATCAAGGCCCATGTGCAACCCGCGATCGGCATTGCAGCTGTGAGCCTCACGCCGGGATATAAGATGGCTGTCCGCTGCCCAAAAGGGCATGATGCAGGTCAAGCCAACACAAAATACAGCGCTGCCAGAGATGACCGAACCATTAAGTGCCGAGCTCAAGGCGCTGTACCGCTATCCCATCAAGGGCCTGACCCCTGAGCGCCTGGAACAGGTTCGGCTGACCACCGGAGAGACGCTGCCGTTCGACCGAGCCTATGCCATCGAGAACGGTCCGGGCCGCTTCGACCCCGACGCACCGCGCCACCTGCCCAAGATCAGCTTTCTAATGCTGATGCGCGACGAGCGGCTGGCGACCCTGCGCTCGCAGTTCGACGATGCCACCGAGACGCTGACCATCTTCCGAGACGGCAAGCAGGTGGCGCGGGGCCAGCTCAACAGCCGCATCGGCCGTCAGCTCATCGAGCAGTTCATCGCCAGCTACATGAAGGCCGAGTTGCGCGGCCCGCCGAAAATCGTGCATGCGCCGGGACACAGCTTCTCGGACGTGTCGGCCAAGTGCGTGCACATCGTCAACTTGGCGAGCGTGCGCGAGTTTGCACGCATGCAGGGCCGGCCGCTCGACCCGCTGCGCTTCCGCGCCAACCTGTACATCGACGGAGTAAGCCCGTGGGCCGAGCTCGGATGGCTCGACAAGGACCTGCGCGTGGGACCGGCACAGTTGGCGGTGTTCGCACGCACGCAGCGCTGTGATGCGACCAACGTCGACCCATCTACCGGCGCCCGCGATATGGCGATCCCTGCTTCGTTGCAGCGGTCGCTCGGGCATTCCGACTTCGGCATCTATGCCAAGGTCGTCACAGGTGGCGAGCTCATAGCAGGTGCGCGCGTGGTGCCGCCCACCTGAGCCGACGCCCAGGTGCCACGATCACGGCAGCGCAAGACTGGAGCTAGTCGCGCGAGTCTTCCTTGGCAGGCGTGGCAGGCTCAGGGTTTTCGCCCCGGCTGCGACGCACCGGACGGCGCAGGAACTCCGGCTGCTCGTGCGGCTGCTGGAAACGGTCGCGGCGGCGCGGCTCGCCACCACTGCCACCCCCGGCTGCCTCCACCGGAGCGTCGGGCTGGCGCTCCTGCATCGCAGGACTGGGCCGGTTCTCCACGGGCTGGCGATCACGATCACCCCGATCTGCCCGGTCACCGCGGTCTCCCCGCTCACCGCGGTCTCCCCGCTCGCCGCGATCTCCTCGATCATTGTGACGGTCCCGATCGCGGAAGCGGTTCTGGTCGCGCCGGAACGGACGATCGCGGTTGGCATCGTAGCCCGAATGACGGTTCTGCTGATGCCCCTGATGGTGCGGCTGGCCATGATGCTGGGGCATGGGCGGCTGCGGAAAGCCGTCGTCCAGCATGTCGTCGCCGCCGTCCTCGTCGCCGAAGTCGTCGCCCTCGCCGCCCTCACCCGGGACACGTATGCGCTGGCCATTGCCGTTGGCCAGGTCGCCGCCCTGCTGCTGCAGCTGCTCGCGATAGGCCATGATGATGCGGCTGTAGTGCTCGGCGTGCTGCAGATAGTTCTCCGCAAGCACAGGGTCGCCGGAGGACTGCGCATCGCGAGCGAGCGCCAGATATTTTTCGGCAATATGTGCCGGGGTGCCCCGGATCTTCACATCAGGGCCGTTGGATTCGAAACTGCGAGAAAGCGGATTCTGGCTCTTCCGATTTCGGTTGTTGCCGCGTCCGCGGCGATTCTGTTGTCCTTGCCTCACTGCCTCTAAGGCTCCCGTATTACTAGGACCGATCCTATTGGCCTCAACCCTGCCGCGAACGCGAGCAAGGTCAGCCTGCAATGCCAAGCCCCGGATTCGTCCGGACAATCCGTGAGCAGCTCATTCACGGACCTGGCATCACAGCCGCAATCGAATGCGATGGCCTTGCCTTCCCGGCACCGCAGTCCGCAAGCGGACAAGCGTTCGACAACGGCATCACGCCATTTCTGCTTCTCTTGGGCGGTAAGTGGTGCTGACGATACGTCGCCTTGTTGCGAGCAATTCAACGTGCTTCGCATCGGTCCAAGCACCCC
>DASTOW010000170.1:0-8547 GCA_035762425.1 Hyphomicrobiaceae bacterium
AAGCGCCTCCGCTCGAAACAGCTGCTGGGCAATGGGCTGCTCAGCTTTGCGCTTCGGCTCGGATGCAGCATTGTCCTGGGCCATCTCGCGCGACGCTGCAGGCTTGCTCTCCGCCTGCTGCATGTCCCGCTGCGCACCGGACGCATCTGGCTGAGCCGGCACCTTCTCGCGCATCGCCTGCACGCGCTGGCGTTCTGCGAACAGGGCCTGCAGCGCTTCCCGCGAGGAGGGCAGCGATGCGTCCTGGGCGAGCGCCAGCTGCGGCTGGTTCAGTTCGACTTTGAGGAAGCCGCGCCGATCTGCCGCCGCGGCGGCCAGGTCATTACCGTCGCCACGTGCGCCATAGCCGAAGCGGTTCAGTGCAAGCAATGCTTGCTTGGCATCGGATTGGGCAGCCACCGCAACGCTCCATCTTTGGCCGACTAAACGCCGCGGACGCGGCCGGTCCGTCGAATCTGCATGACGCGGTGGCAGGCTTATGTCGCATCGAAAACAAGTTGTTAACGCAGCGCCGCGCGGCGCGACCGGTACGGCCGGCGCATCCGGCCGCGCCGGCCGAATTACCGCATTGCGCAGGTCCAGCTGCCCTGGCACTAGTTCGGGCCTTCAACATCGCTGCATCCTATTTCACCCACCGACAGAGGCCCACCCCGTGCCGAACCTGTTCGATCCCCTTACCCTGGGTCCCGTGACGCTGCCCAATCGCGTGGTCGTGGCGCCGATGTGCCAGTACTCGGCCAACGACGGCTCCGCCACCGACTGGCATCTCCAGCACTTGATGCAGCTCGCAATCAGCCGGGCCGGCCTCGTCATGGTCGAGGCGACGGGCGTGGAGCGGCAGGGGCGCATCACGCACGGCTGCCTTGGCCTCTACACGGACGCCAACGAGGCGGCTCTCGCCCGCGCATTGCAGGCCGCCAAGGGTGTCGCCACGTCGGACACCAAGTTTGGCATCCAGATCGGCCACGCGGGCCGCAAGGCGTCCGCCGAGCGACCCTGGGAGGGTGGGCGCGCGCTCGGCCCCGACAAGAGCCCCTGGCAGACTGCGGCTCCTTCGGCCATTGCCTTCGCCCCCGACTGGCACACCCCGGAGGCGCTCGACGCGGCCGGCCTGGAGCGCATCAAGGCCGCCTTCGTGCAGGCGGCCCAACGCGCCGTGCGCATCGGCTTCGATGTCATCGAGCTGCACATAGCCCACGGCTACCTGCTGCACCAGTTCACCTCGCCGCTGTCCAACACCCGCACCGACGCCTACGGCGGCGCGCTCGAGAACCGCATGCGCTTCCCGCTCGAGGTGGCGCAGGCTGTGCGCGCGGTCGTGCCCCAATCGCTCATGCTGGGCGCGCGCATCACCGGCAGCGACTGGGTCGAGGGAGCCTGGACAGCCGATGATGCGGTCGCCTTTGGCAAGGGCCTGAAGGCCACCGGCTTCGACTACGCATGCGTGTCGAGCGGCGGCATCGTAGCCACCGCCAGGATTCCCTTCGCCGCCAACTATCAGGTGCCATTCGCGGCCAAGGTGCGCGCCGAAGCCGGCATCGCCACCCGCGCCGTCGGCCTGATCGTGGAGCCGGCCCAGGCCGAAGCCATCGTCAGCTCGGGGCAGGCCGACTGCGTGGCGCTGGCGCGCGGCATCCTCGATGACCCGCGCTGGGTATGGCACGCGGCCGAGCGGCTCGGCGCCACCATCAGCCTTCCACCTCAGTATGATCGCGTGCGCAGAACCAATTGGCCGGGCGCGGCCATGGTGCGCCCCGGCCGCTGATCTTGGGCCGCTGCTCTTGGGCCGCTGATCTTGGGTCGGTGATCGTCAGCCCGGCACGCGCGCCAGCGCGGGTCCTGGAGCAAAGCTGTGCCGGAAGCCTCAGCCAGCGCGCGGGATCGGCTTGCCGGTATGGCCCGGTCGCCAGGCGTCCTCGAAGCCGTGCATGTAGAGCGCCCACTGCAGGCCGATCAGCGCGCCCTTGACGCGCGGCAGAAGCCACAGCGAGCTCAACAGCGTCAGCGGCAGCCAGACCAGCGCGTGCACCCAGATCGGCGGCACCAACGCCTTCTCCATCGACAGCAGGCCGCCAACCACGAAGTGGCCGACGATCATGATCGTGAAGTAGGGCGGCGCATCGTCGGCGCGCTGGTGGTGCAGCTCCTCGCCGCACACCCCGCACGTGTCGTTGACCTTCAGATAGCTGTGAAACAGCGCCCCCCGGCCGCACTTCGGACAGCGCTGCGCAAACCCGCGCGCCATCGCCTGCCACACGTCGCGGACGGGGCGCGGCTCATCGCCGGGTTCGATCATGTCTCTGGGCATCAGGCCACCTCAGGGCGGATCAACCCAATATAGGCAGGCCCGCCCTGCCGCACAAACGAGCAAATGTCGCGGCGGCCTGCCAGCCCGGATCGCGCGCGGCGACCACCCGCGACCCAGGACCAGGCTGGCACGTCCTTGGCGCGCCCGGCTGGCAGCTTGTCGGACCCCGCCCAAGCGGCGCTCAGGCCGGGATCACCAACCTCTTTTTATTCCGCCGCCTGTCGATGCCGGCGTGCGTACTGGGTGAGCGCATCGTCCGCGCACGCCCTGATCGGCGTGAAGTCGCGGTGGGCAATGAACTCCGGCCGCTTGAACTGCGTAATGTGGTTGGAGACCGCGCACAGCGTCAGGTACACGATCTTGCGCGGATAGGGCGTCATGTTGGGCGGCGAGGCGTGCGCCAGGTTGCCGTGGAACATCAGCACCGTGCCGGGTTTGCCGGTCGGTGCGACGATGCCGCCCTCCTCAACCAGCTTGGTCACCGTCGGGTTGTCGAGGGTCCACAGCGGGTAGCTGGTGGTGGTCTTGTCGTGCCCCGCGGCCAAGGTGCCGCCCTTGTGGCTCTTGGGGATGAACATCAGCGGACCATTCACTGGCATCACCTCGTCCAGGAACACCGAGATGTTCATGGCGCGTGCCTCCGGCATGCCATCGTCGCGCTTCCAGGTGCCGTAGTCCTGGTGCCACTGCCACAGCTCGCCGTCGAACGGCGCTTTGGCGTTGATCTTGAACTGGTGCATGTAGACCGGCTCGCCGAAGAACTGCTCGAGCGGCTCGATCAGGCGCGGGTGACGGCCGAGGATGCCGAACGCCTCGTTGTACTTGTGCGCAGCAAACGCTGTGCGCGGCGCGCCCGACTTCTCGCGCCATACCTCTTCGCGGTCGGTGGCATAAATGCTCTGCGCTTCCGTGCGCAGCACCTCCATCTCCTCAGCCGAGAAGCAGTCGGGCAGCACCAGGTAGCCGAGCTCGTCGAAGTCCTTGAGTTGCTTGGGGGTAAGCTGCATGGCGTTCTCTCCTCTTTGACGTGTTTGCTTGTTTGTTTGCGAAATCGGTGGAGCCGGCTGGCTAGGCCACGGAGCGCTTGTCCTCGAGGCTGCTGGCGGTTTCTTCTCCGGCGCGGCGCGTGTGATCGCGGGCCAACTGCTCCGCATGTGCCGCCGCCCCGCCCCAGATGGCCGCCAGGATCGCCGCGTGCTCGCGCCACACGCGCCGGCGCATGTCGGCATCGGCAAGCGCCACGCCCATCGAGCGCATGAAGTGCGGCCACTCGTCTCGCACCGTCTCGCCGATGGCGGCATTGCCCGACAGGCGGTGGAGCGCTGAGTGGAAGGCCACGTCGGCTGCCACGAACGCGCCGATGTTGGCGGCGGCATCGAGGGCAAGCCCCTCGGCCAGGGCCTGGTCGGCGACCCGCCGCTCCTCGGCACCGATTAGTCCCGCCTGCACGCGCCGTGCAGCCAGGTTCGCAGCCATGCCGTCGAGCGCCTCGCGCACCTGGTAGAGGTCGCGCACCCGCTGCGCCTCCACGGGCGCCACCATGACCCCGCGCTTGCCGTGCTCGATCAGAAGACCGCGGCGCTTGAGCACCTGCAGGGCGTGGCTGACCGGCTGCCGCGAGACGCCCAGCATGGCGGCCACGCTTTCCTGCGTCAGCCGCTGACCCGGCGCCAGCGTCCCATCCACGATCGCAGCCAGCAGCTGATCGTGCACCTGATCGATCAGGGCCGGGACGGTTCGCAGCGGCACCAGCATGGCTGCCCTCGGAGGTTCGCCTAGCTCGCTTTGTAGCATGCAGAATTCGGAATTCAATATAAAATGAAACGCCCAGCGCAGGAAAAATCAGCCGCGCGACGTTCAGCACCCAGGCTGGATCTGCATGTCGGAGCCGGCACCGGCCAGGCTTTGCGCCAAACCCCCGCTTTGACACCTAAGTCGCAGAAGTACAGGCTTTTTTTGGTCACACGAATCCACGAAGGCAGCCACAAAACCGGCCCAGCCGCGCCCCACTGGCCCTGCACAAATAGCTAGCCGTCACGCAGGCGGTGGGCACGGACTGAGGCGTGAGACGAGGGAGCATCGTCGTGCAAAACACCGGTTTCAGGCGAGGTGCCACCCGCTGGCTGGCCGACTTCAGCGTGGCGCTCTGCCTGTTCTGGTTCGGGGTACTGGCCTTGGGCGGCGCGCAGAACCATGCTCACGCCGTTGCGCTGTCCGCCGGGGCTGCCGCGGCAGCGGATCGTGCAAGCCCACTCAGCCTGCATGCCTGGGGCCGTGCGGCCCAGACCGAGCTTCGCGTTCTGCGCGAGTCGCGCGAGGACCACACGCGCACGCTGATCTTGCTCAGCCTGGCCTTTGCCGGACTGGCCTCCTGCAATCTCGCGTTTTTGCGCCATCTGCGTCGTGCTTATGCCTCCCCGCGACGCAGTGTGTGGAGGAGGGGCTGACTGACTAACGTGGGTTCTCTCCCCCGACCCTCCTCCACACTTCCACCAACATTACTTATGTTTATAGTTGTCTCAGTCTGCCTATGACTGCAGGGGGTTGCATGCTCCACACCGCACCATTCAAGGCTCGGATCATCGCACTGGCTGGCCTGGCCGCCGTGACGGCGGTCGGGGCCGGGCTGTGGCACACCGACCTGTTGGTGGCGCGCGGCTTCGGCAAGGCCCTGGAAGGCGCCAAACCCACCCTATCGTTCCAGCCGGCCGCCAAGGGCAAGCAAGTCCAGGCAGCGATCGACGGCGACGAGGGCTACTGGCTGACCCGCGCCGAGTTTGAGAGCCCCACCCCGTTCGTCAAGCCGCTGGCGCTTGGAGACCGCATCACCATTTCGGGCGGTGATGGCACGCACCAGTTCGAGATCGTCGACCTGAAGGCCGTCGGCACCACCCTTCCCGTGGCAACGACCGGTCAAGCCCTGCCACGCCTGCTGATCGTCACCTGCCGCAGCATCGGCGAAAACGGCAAGCCGAGCCAAGTGCGCTTCATCGTCGAGGCCGACGCGGTCGATCCGGGCACCGTGGCCCGGCCCAAGACCCTCTAAGCTCACGCCTTTCCGGCAACTGGTGGCTGGCGCTCGCGAACTTGTGTTCGCCCGCTCTGAACCCAGCCGGCATCCCCCTGCGTATCTCGCCCTGTCATCACTGAAATGACTTGAGCCACGAAGGGGACCCGCCATGTCACACACACTTGCCAGGGCCGCACTCGCCGCAGCCATGCTTGCAGCCTGCCTGGGCTTGCCCACAACCGACGGTGCTGCCCAGAACCAAGGTGGCCTCGCCACGTATCGCAACGAGCGGCACGGCTTCACGGTCGGCTACCCGGCACAGTTCATCGCCCTGCCGGCTGCCACCGAGGATGCCAGGTTGTTCGTGTCCAACGACGACAAGGCGCGTCTACTGGTCGGCACCCTGGAAAACACCGACAACAAGACCGTCGCGCAGTACCAGCAATTCCTGCTGCGCGAGAGCTATGCGGGCGCCACCGTCACCTACGCGCCACTGCGCGAGAAGTGGTTCGTTCTGTCAGGCGTACGCAATGGCACGTCCTTCTACCAGCGCGTGTCCTTTACCTGCGGCGGCCGCAAGATCGTCAGCTGGGCCATGCTGTTCCCGGAGGGACAGAAAGCCACCTACGAGCCCATCATCGAGAAGGTGCACCGCAGCTACAGCGTCTCCGATCGCAACTGCGGCTAGCCAGGACCGCAACGCGACAGTGGCCCGTCAAACGTCCCGGCGTGGCGGGCCTCTGACCTATTCCCTCGCGGCGGATCCGCGCCTAAACTGACGCGCGCTGCAACGGAGGGAGTTCATGCGCCTCAATCCCCCATCGATCTTCATCTTCCTGATCTCGGTCGTGATCGCAGCGCTGGCGCTGATCTCCAAGTTCGGTGCCGTTGGCATCTACGTGCCGCGCTACCTGCCGCACCAGGAGTATTGGCTGGCCATGGTGGCCTACATCGTGCTGATGGTGGGCAACCTGGTACGCGGCTTGTAGCGTCCCATCAGACGATCTTGCCCATGAATATGCAGCCGGCACCGGCACCGATCAGCGTAAAGCCGATGGCGTGATTCCAGCCCAGCGGCTCCTTCAGGACGAAGAACGAGAAGGCCGCGAACACGATCAGCGTAACCACCTCCTGGATGGTCTTCAGTTCGGCGGCCGAGTACACCGCATGCCCGAAGCGATTGGCCGGCACCGCCAGGCAGTACTCGATAAAGGCGATCCCCCACGAGACGAGCACCACCAGCGCCAGGGGCTGCGCCTTGTAGTTGAGATGGCCATACCAAGCCAGCGTCATGAACACGTTGGAGCAGACCAGGAGCACGACGGGAAGGATATAGGCCCAGGGGCCGGCGGCCAGCAGCATCAGGTACTCCAATTGCCAAGGCGATCCGATCGGTAGCGGGGGGCGGACACTATCATCACCGGTCCGAGCATGCCCCGCGGCGCGGTTGCGCGGCGCCGGCAAACAGGCGAAAAGCCGCCGCATGTCCCGCCTCCAAGCCGATCTCGCTCTGTTGTTTGCCGCCGTCATCTGGGGCCTTGCGTTCGTGTTCCAGAAGTCGGCCATGAGCCACGTGGGTCCGCTCACCTTCCTCGCTGCGCGCGGCGCCGTCGCCACGTTGGCGCTGCTGCCGCTCGCCATTCAGGAAGCGCGCGAGCGCGAGGAGGCAAACGGCCTCGCCTTCCTGCCGATTGCCGTGTTTGGCGGTGCCGCCTTCTTCATTGGCGGCTGGCTGCAGCAGTCCGGACTGATCACGGCGAGCGTCACCAACACCGGCTTTCTGACGGCGCTGTACGTGGTCATCACCCCGTTCATTGCCTGGGGCTGGAGCGGCAGGCGGCCGAACTCTCTGGTGTGGCCGGCGGCGGCACTATCCGCGCTCGGCACCTGGCTGCTCGGCGGCGGCACGCTCAGCGCCTTCTCGACCGGCGACATGCTGGTGGCGTTCTCGGCCGTGCTCTGGGCCATCCACGTGGTGATCACCGGCAGCGCCGCCCGGTTCCGTCGGCCGATCGGCTTCACCGCTGTGCAGTTCGCCGTTGTGGCGGCCCTGGCGGGCGCCGGTGCAGGTCTGTTCGAGACCGTAACGATCGCCGGGCTGACCGCAGCCTGGAAGGACATCGCCTACGTCGGGCTGCTGTCGAGCGCGCTGACATTCACCCTGCTCACCGTCGCGCTCCAGCACACGCCCCCCTCGGAGGCCGCCGTCATCGTCAGTGCCGAGGTGCTGTTTGCCGCGCTCGCCGCCTACCTGATGCTCAACGAGCATCTGAGCGCCATCGGCTGGGTTGGCGCCGCCATGATCATGTCTGGCACGCTGCTGGTGCAGTTCGGTGCGGTATGGGCAACGCGCGGCTGGCGCATCTGACTACTCTGCGGCTGCACGCGGCGGCTCGCCTTCCTGCGCCGCCGGCATGTGCTGGCGGCGGCCGGCACCCATGCGCTCGCCCAGCCCCTCGAAGGCAAGGTAGATGGCGGGCGTGATGTAGAGCGTCAGCAGCTGCGACACGGCCAGCCCGCCGACCACGGCAAGGCCCAGCGGCTGGCGCAGCTCGGCGCCCGCACCCCAGCCGACCGCGATCGGCAGCGTGCCGAACATGGCCGCCATGGTCGTCATCATGATCGGCCGGAAGCGCAGCAGACACGCCTCGCGGATGGCATCGCGCGCGCTTGCCCCTCGTGATCGGGCCTCGATGGCGAAGTCCACCATCATGATGGCGTTCTTCTTGACGATGCCGACCAACAGGATGATGCCGATCATGGCGATGATGGTCAGCTCCACGTCGAACATATAGAGCACCAGCAGCGCGCCGAGGCTGGCCGAGGGCAGGCCGGACAGAATCGTGATCGGGTGGATGAAGCTCTCGTACAGGATGCCGAGCACGATGTAGATCGTGAGAATGGCGGCGGCAATCAGCAGCGGCTGATCGCGGAACGAGTTTTCGAACACCTGCGCCGTGCCGGCGAACTGCCCGGTGATGGTGGGCGGCATATTGACGGACCGCTCCAGCTCGCGCATGGCGCCCACCGCCTCGCCTAGCGTATAGCCGGGCGCCAGGTTGAAGGTGATGGTGACCGCGGGCAGCTGCGACTGGCGCGCCACCGACACGGGACCTGGGCCGAGCTTGACCGAGGCCACCGAATCCAGTCGCACCTGCTGCCCGCTGCTGCTGCGGATGTACACCTTCGACAGCACGCTCGGGTCGAGGACTGCCGCCTTGTCGGCCTC
>DASTOW010000171.1:0-5077 GCA_035762425.1 Hyphomicrobiaceae bacterium
GCGAATGCCCGCATCCTCGCGCCATGGGTCGCGGGTAGCTCGCGCACGCCAGATGCCGGGCTGACGGGACGGAGGACTTGATGGATTGCCAGCTCGACATCTTCTTCCTCGAGGCCGTCATCAACGGGCTGCTGCTCGCCGGCCTGCTGGCGCTGTTGGCACTAGGCCTCAACCTGATCTTCGGCGTCATCGACGTGGTGTGGATCTGCTATGCCGAGCTGGTGATGGTCGGCATGTACGGCATCTTCTACGCCCACAAGGGCGGCGTGCCGTTCATCCTGGCGGCACTGCTGGCGGTCGTACTGGTGGCGATCTGCGGGGCGCTGCTGCACTTCCTGGTGATCCGACCGGTGCTCGACACGCCGCCCATCAACCAGCTGCTGGTCACCGGCGGCGTGCTGATCTTCCTGCAGGCCGCGGCCACCATGGCGTTTGGCGTCGACTTCAGGAACCTCGGCATCCGCCTCGGCTCCTTCAACGCGGCCGACATGAGCTTTTCCTGGGCGCGCATCATCACCTTCCTGGTCGCGCTCGGCGGCATGCTGGTGCTGTGGCTGTTCCTGTCGCGCACGTTCATCGGCACCGCCATCCGCGCCATCTCGCAGGATCGCCAGATCATGCCGCTGATGGGGGTGGACAGCCGCAAGCTCTATCTCATCACCTCGGCGATCGGCGGCGGCCTGGCCGGCCTGGCCGCGGCGCTGATGGTGCTGCAGTATGACATCTACCCGCAGATCGGCCTGCAGTTCGGCCCGCTGATCTTCATGATCTGCGTGCTGGGTGGGCTCGGCAACATGATTGGCGGCTTCATCGCCGCCTTCATCATCAGCCAGTTCATCGCCGTGGGCTCAAGCTGCTTCCACACCGAGTGGGGCTACGCGGTGGCCTTCCTGTTCTTCATGGTGGCGATCTTCATCCGCCCGCAGGGCCTGTTCGGGAGCAAATCGTAATGCACGTGCTCCTGAGGCCAATGTCGCTCGCTGGGCTGGCGGCGGTGGCGCTGCTGCCGGTGGCGATCCACGTGCTGCTGCCGGGCTCGGCGAAATACTATCTGCACCTCGCCATCCAGATCCTGCTGTGGTCGTTCATCTACACCGGCTGGTCGCTGATGGGCCGCTTCGGGCTGACCTCGCTCGGCCACGGCGCGTTTACCGGCATCGGCGCCTATGCCACCGTGCTGCTGTGGAACTTCGGCGGCATCACGCCCTGGCTCGGCATTCCGGTCGGCATCGTCACGGCCACCGTGGTTGGCGTGCTGGTCGGCTATCCCTGCTTCCGCTTCCGCATAGCCGGCCACTACTTCGCGTTGCTGACGCTGGCGCTGACCGAGTTCGTGCGCCTGTGCATCGTCGGCCTGCGCGACTACACCGGCGGCTCGCTCGGCACCCAGCCGGCCCGGGCCGGCGACGGCATCTCGCTGTTGGCGTTGCAGTTCGAGCCGAACCGGACGCTGGCGTTTTACATCGCCTTTGCGCTGTGGGTGCTCGGGCTTTACGTATGGCTGCGGGTCGATGCCAGCATGGACCGCTATGCGCTGGACGCCGCCAGCCAGGATGAGGACGCCGCGGCCTCGGTCGGCATCGACGTGACCCGCGAGCGGCTCAAGATTACGGCGCTGTCGTCGGCCATGTGCGCGCTCGGCGGCGCCATCTTCGCGCAGTACCAGATGTACATCAGCCCTGACACCATCGCCGGGCTCGGGCTGTCGCTCAACATGGTGTTCGCGGCCATTGCCGGCGGCATCTGGGTGCTGCTTGGGCCAACCGTCGGAGCCGTGTTTACGCAGGTGCTGGCCGAGGGCCTGCGCGTCATCATCCAGGGTTCGGCCACGCTCAAGAACCTGCTCGGCAGCTCGGCGCTGGCGCTCGACCAGCTGATCTACGGTCTGCTACTGATTCTGTTCATCATCTACATGCCGAGCGGCATCCTGGGCACCGCGCAGGCCTGGTGGCGGCGCCGGCGCAGCAAGCAGGCGTCCTGAGCGTAGCCTCGCTCAAGCAAGCGATGGTGGCATTCTCCGATGTGGGCGCAGCGCCGGTCGGCTCGCTCAGCCGGTGACACGTTGCCTGCACGCTTGGCGCAGGTCTTCGAGGTGCGTCACGGCTTGATCGTGTGCCAGCGCACGTACGATTGCTTCGAGCGCTGGTGAGGCGCCCACGCCGCAACGCCGGACGGGATCAACCCGGGAAGGCCTGCGCATACTGCTCGGGCTTGAAGCCGACCAGCAGATTGCCGCCCACGTCGAGCACCGGCCGCTTGATCATCGACGGCTGCTCAAGCATCAGCGCCATTGCCGTCTTCTCGGTGACACCCTTCTGCTCACTCTCCGGCAGCGTCCGGAAGGTGCGCCCGGCGCGATTGAGCAGCCTCTCCCAGCCGACCTTGCGCGCCCAAGCCTCGAGCTTGGCGCGCTCGATGCCGGCCGCCTTGTAGTCGTGAAAGGCGTACGTGACGCCGTGCGCATCGAGCCAGGCGCGCGCCTTCTTCATGGTGTCGCAGTTCTTGATGCCGTAGATGGTGACGACCTTCGCCTTGGCCATGTCGCTTGCCCTCCGCTTCGCCCGGCCCGCCGCATGTCACTACGCCGGCCTTCCAACCGCGCCCAGGTCTGCCTGCCCAGCACACCTGTCATCCCATCCGCCAACGCGCAAGCAAACGCATGGGATGATAAGGACACGCCGACCGCGACACTTGGGCTTGCCAGCCAATCCGTGAAACGGCAAGGGCCTTAGAACCGGAACGAGTCCTGCGCTGACGGCGGCGGCCCGAGCCTGATGCCCTCCAGCTCCAGCATGCGCAGCTTGGCCGTCGCACCGCCGGGCGCCGAGAAGCCGCCGATCTTGCCGCCGGCCGCCAGCACGCGGTGGCAGGGAATGATGAGTGCCACCGGATTGCGCGCCATGGCCTGGCCAACGTCGCGCGCGGCTTCCGGCCCGACCCCCAGCTCCTTGGCCAAGGCGCCGTAGGTGGTGGTGCGGCCCCAGGCCACCTGCCGCGCCGCTGCGTAGATGCGCCGGAAGAAATCGTCCTGCTCGCCGAGATCCAGCGTAAAGCGCGAGAAGTCGGTTGGCTCGCCCGCAAAATAGCGCTGCACGGCGGCAACGGCCTCGGCCACCTCGGGCGGCGGCTCGCCCGGTTCGGCGCCGGGCCGGCGGCGCAGCACGAGCCGCTCGGTCGCCTCGGCGCTCTTGGTTGGCAGCTGGAAGCGGGCGATGCCGGCTTTGCTCCAGGCGATGCCGCAGAAACCGCCGGCCGTCTCGAAGACGAGATAGTTGTGCGCAGTAGAGCTCATGACGGGCCTCGCATTTGCCCTGAAAATCGGCCGTGCCAGCCCGAAATTCAACCCGATTCGTGTCGGCCGGGCTGGGCGTGCTGCCCGGCCTGGAGATGGCCAAGCGCCAGCATGACGGGCAGAGGCTAGGTGGACGGCAAGGGAGCAAAAGCCGCGGGTCGCCTCCCGCTTGGCGCGGCACCGCCAGGATGTGGGCGGTCTTGGGTTGGCCTTGTGCGCGGGCCCACGGCGCGTTGCGCATCAGGCCAAAAAAGTCCCGGCGCTGGAAACGAGGATCCTTGCCGGCCAATTTTCAATCGAGCCACCGTAGCGGTCGTATCGCGTGTTGAGTGTGCCGTTGCTGGCTGGCAGAGCCGCTGTCGCTCCAGGTGGCGGGTGCGACCATCGCGGAAAAACCTTAAGTGCCGCAAAAAGTCTGGCGCACGACCTGATCTGGTCTGGGCGGGTCGGCGTAGCGGGCGTGAGCAGCCGGCACCTCGACGCACGGCGCCGCGAGCACGCCGACCAGCTCCGCGAACGGCGCGAAATTCCCATTGTGCACGGCGGCGGCAATGGCTTCCTCGACCAGATGATTGCGCGGGATGACGGCGGGATTGGCGGCGCGCATTACCAATAGGCGCTCGTGGGCGCTTGCCGGGCCGTCGTCAGCCAGCCGACGGCGCCATTGCCTGGCCCAGTCATCGTAGGCCAGCGGATCGGTAAAGAGACTGCGGACGGCCGCATCATCATCTGGATTTGCGGCAGCGTTGCAAAGGCGCCGGAACGTCAGGGTGAAGTCAGACTGGTTCTGCGCCATGCACTGCAGCAGGCCCTGCGCCAGCGACAGATCATCGGATTGCGCCTGCAGCAGCCCGAGCTTGCGGCGAAGGCCCTGGGCATAGGCCGTCTCAAAGCGTGCCGCGAAAGCATCGAGCGCTGCGTTCGCCTGCTGGATGGCGGCGTCCTTGTCGTCGCCTAGGACAGGCAGGATCGCTTCGGCAAAGCGGGCCAGATTCCACTGGGCGATGCGCGGCTGGTTGCCGTAGGCGTAGCGGCCGGCGGTGTCGATGGAGCTGTAGACCGTTGCCGGGTCGTAGCTGTCCATGAAAGCGCAGGGGCCATAGTCAATGGTTTCGCCCGCGATCGACATGTTGTCGGTGTTCATGACGCCATGGATGAAGCCAACGAGCAGCCATTGCGCGATGAGGTCCGCCTGCCGGGCTATCACCTGCTCGAGGAGAGCCTGGTAGGGGTTGGCGGCGCGGGCGACTTGCGGGTAGTGGCGGGCAATCACGTGGTCGGCGAGCTGGCGGATTGCCTCCACGTCGGCGCGCACGGCGAAGAACTGAAACGTGCCGATGCGGATATGGCTCGACGCCACGCGGGTGAGGATTGCACCCGGCAACGGCATGTCACGGCGGACTGTCTCGCCGGTTGTGACCACCGCCAAGGACCGCGTCGTCGGGATGCCGAACGCGGCCATGGCCTCGCTGATGATGTACTCGCGCAGGACCGGGCCGAGCGCCGCGCGGCCGTCGCCATTACGCGAGAAGGGGGTGGGGCCTGAGCCTTTGAGCTGAATGTCACGTCGCACGCCATCGACATCGAGCACCTCGCCCAGCAGGAGGGCCCGACCATCCCCAAGCTGGGGAACGAAGGCCCCGAACTGGTGGCCGGCATAGGCCATGGCGAGCGGCTCGGCCGCGCCCGGCACACAGTTGCCGGCCAGGGCGGCAACGCCGTCCGGAGAGGCGAGCTTGTCCGGATCAAGCCGAAGCTGTTTGGCCAGTGCTGCATTCAGCTGGA
>DASTOW010000172.1:0-8306 GCA_035762425.1 Hyphomicrobiaceae bacterium
TCGACGGGGATGCCGCGGCCGTTGTCGATCACGGTGAGAAAGCCGTCCTCCTCGACCTTCACCTCGATCCAGGTGGCGTGCCCCGCCACCGCCTCGTCCATCGAGTTGTCGATGACCTCGGCGAACAGGTGGTGCAGCGCCTTCTCGTCGGTGCCGCCCACGTACATGCCGGGCCGGCGCCGGACCGGCTCCAGGCCTTCCAGAACCTCGATGTCGGCGGCGGTATAGCTGTCTGCTTCCACAGGCTTACGTACGGCTCGAACCACGGGCTTTTCTACCTGCTCCTCGATATTGCGGCCCGGATCTTTGCGCGGGGGCTCCTCGGACCGGCCGAAGAGATCGCGCAGGGCTCCAAAGCGGAATGATGCCATGGATGTTCGAACCCCGTGGATGGCGATAGCAGGGTTGAGCCGACGAACGCCACTCACGAAGGTTAACCGACGCCCAGCGAATCCACCGGACGCACGATGGGGCTGAAGTTGCACGGACGGCCGGGGTTGGCAAGGGTTGCCCCACCCCTGACCAACAAGGTGTTGGATGCGGTCGCTAACGCGCCGCCAGCGCCTCAATATCCTCAGGTGGAGTACGCATCCAGGGGTTGGCTGTGCGGCCCATCTGGTAGCCGACCTCGTATAGCGCCTTCATGTAGACGGGATCGAAGATTTCGGTCGGCTTGATATTGAAGCTCGCCGGAATGGCGGCGAGGCGGAACTCGGCGCCGTCACGCTCGGCCGTGGCGAAAATGCGGTTGATGTCGCCGATGCTTTGGCTCTTGGTGATGGTGAACAGCGAGCGGGCGCTGATGGCCAGCGTGTTGGCCTGCACAGCCTCGTACTCGGGGTTGAGCTTGCCGTTCTTGATCACGTAGATGCGCCGGATCGGCGGCGTCGGGTAGAGCTTATCGAAGGAGCGCAGCGACAGGTTCGCGGGGGCCACGAACACCTGCCGGGTCGGGCCGCCGTCGACATGCATCTCCTCCAGGATGCGGTCGCCGACGCGCACCTTAATGTGCACCGGCGGGAAAGCACCCGGAATGGAGGCAGAAGCGAGCACCACCTGTTGGAACAGCTCGACCGCGTAGGCATGCGGGCTGGCGGCGATCTCGCCCATGTTCCACATCACCGGGCGCTGCGCGTCGAGGTTGGTGGTGCCGATCAGCAGGATGCGGCCGCTGCGGTATTCCTTGGCGATGCGATCGAGCAGCGAGCGCGTGACATACTTGGCGATCAGCTTGCGCAGCGGCGTGGAATCGGCAAATGACTCGGCGCCGAACAGACCAGCCAGGACTTGCGGGGTGGCCAGATCGGCCGTGTCGTATTTGCTCCAGATCTCGCGCAGAACCTTGTCGTAGTCCGGACCCAGGAACGCGAACGGCGCGGAGAGGGCACCGGCGCTCACCCCGGTAACGACTTCGAACTTCGGCCGATCGCCGCGCTTGGTCCAGCCGGCCAGCAGCCCGGCGCCGAAGGCGCCATCGCCTGCACCACTCGACAGCGCCAGGTACTCGACCACCGGCCGCTCCGCGAGCACGCTGCGGGAGACCGCCATGCGCTTGGCAGCCGGCATGTGCGTCTGCACGAAGGCCACGATGTCGGTGGGTGCCTCGTCGCCCCAGAAGCGAGCGTGCGACAGCCCTGGAATGCCGGCCGAGTCGACGAGTTCAGCCGGGACCGGATCGCGCGCAACGCGCGCCGCACAGCCGCCCAGAGCGATGGCGACGCCGCACAGGATCAACGCCAGACGGCTGCGGTACGCGCGCAACATGAACCCCCGGAGCGCCGGCGGCGCATCCCTCCTACCCGAGCCTGACTGAGTGCCAGGACGACGCCGCCGCGTCAACCACGCAGTACATGTCTAACGGTTTGGTTACACAGGTGTTTTCCGGTTGTTACCGGTGCATGCGCAAAAGCCACGCCGACACACGGCACGACACACCTGGCTCAGTGCTTCCAATTTGGGCAACAGCCCCTATGTTGCCGCCATGACCATCCCACCGACCGACATAGCCGCCGGCATGGAGCTGCCGGCGCAAGACACCGCTTGGCGCATCGAGATCATCGACACGCTGCGCCTGTCCTGGCCCATGGCCCTGACGCAGCTCGGCCAGATCGCCATGATGACGACCGACCTGATGCTGCTCGGGCGCCTCGGTGACCAAGTGGTGGCGGCGACCGCGCTCGCTCATACCGTGCTGTTTGCGGCATTCTGCGTCGGCATGGGCATCGTCCAGGCGGTGGCCCCGCTTGCCTCGCAGGCCTACGGCGCACGCCAGCCGCGCATCGTGCGCCGGGCTGTACGCGTCGGCCTGTGGGCTGCGCTGATGATCGGCGTGCCGCTCACGGCTCTGCAGCTGTGGGGGCGCGACATTCTCGTTGCGCTCGGCCAGACGCGGGAAGCAGCCGAACTTGCCGGAGCCTATCTCGACGGGCTGGCCTGGTGCCTCGTGCCGGCCTGGGCCTTCCTCGCTCTGCGCAATTTCATGGGCGCGGTGAACCGGCCGGAGCCGGCACTGTGGATCACACTGGTTGCCATTCCCGCCAATCTGGTGCTGGCGTACGCCTTGATCTATGGCGTCTTCGGCCTGCCGGAGCTCGGGCTGCTGGGCGCCGGCATCGCCACGACGCTTGTCAACATCGGCATGTGCGCCATAGCCATCTGGGTGTGCTATGCGCACCACCCGTTCAAAAAATATCGCGTGCTGGGTCGCTTCTGGCGTGCCGACTGGGCGTTGTTCGCCAAGCTTATGGAGATCGGCGCGCCGACCTCTGGCACGTTCCTGCTCGAGTTCGGGGTCTTCGCAGCGGCGGCGCTGCTGATGGGCATGATCGGCACGACGGCGCTGGCGGCGCATCAGATCGCGCTGCAGACGGCCGCCATCATGTTCATGGTGCCGTTCGGCATCTCGCTGGCGGCGACCGTGCGCGTCGGCCATGCCGCCGGACGGCGCGATGCCGGTGCGGTGCGCCGAGCGGGCCTTGTCGCCATCGGCCTTGGTACGATCTTCATGGCAGCCGTCACGCTGCTGGTGGCCCTGACGCGGCACGCCATCCCCTACGCGTTCCTGGGCACCAGCACCGCTGGTGTGGCGGAGGTGGCCGCACTCGCCTCCACGCTGCTGGTGCTCGGCATGAGTTTTTTCATCGCTGACGGGGTGCAGACCGTGGCCAACGGGGCGCTGCGCGGTCTCAATGACACCCGCGTCCCGCTGCTATTCTCAGGCATCAGCTTTTGGGGCATCGGCTTCCCGACCTGCTACGCCTTGGCCTTCTGGGCGGGCTGGGGTGCGATCGGAGTGTGGATCGGCCTGTCGCTGGCGCTCAGCGTTTACGCCGGCCTGCTGATCTGGCGCTTCTATGCGCTGAGCCAGGAGGGCTACCTGCCCGAGCTGCCGCCGGGGGCCTGAGCTTGTGACGAGCGGTCGTCGCGACGCTTCATGCTCTCTTTGCGCTCGAGCCGCTCAAGCCGCCGCAATAGCAGCAGGATATCCTCGGGCAACTCCTCACGCGTGATGTCGGCCGTCGCCTGGCGCAAGGTCGCGCCGACCTTGTCCAGGAACACCACGTTGGCCAGCTGTGGATATTTCGGCTTGCGGCGCATGAGGATCAAACGGCTCTGACCGAGCTTCTCCGTCGCGTGATGGGACACATTGCGGTCGTCGCAGAAAGCCAACTCCCCGCCTTTTGCACAGTTCCCGGGGAAACAGCTGGCCTACCTGCAGCGGGCTTGCAGCCCTAGCCAATGTTGGTGAACGTGGGGTTGAGAATTGTTGCCAGGCCGTCGCGCGACGGAAGCGTGCGTACTGCAGCGTTAGCCCGGTATGCAACCCGAAGACACAAAACCGAAGCCGTTCAGCCAGTTCCAGAGCTGGCTTGTGATGGGCACGATATTCGTGATCGCCGCCATCGCCATCTGGCTGCCGGTACTGGCAGGCTAGCAGCGAAATCGCCTCACACCCCGACGTTGTCGATCAGGCGTGTCTTGCCGAGCCAAACCGCAGCCAGCACCCGTAGCGGCCGGCCCGAGCCGGGCTTGACGGGCTTCAGCGTAACGGCATCGCGCACCTCGACATAATCGATCTTGTCGCATCCGGCCGCTGCAAGGGCGGCCTTGGCAGCCCCAGTAGCCTCGCCGATGTCGCCGCCGCGCGCGACCTTGGTCGCCACCTCCCGGATCACCCGGTTGAGCGTGGGGGCGATGCGGCGCTCGTCGACCGTCAAATAGGCATTGCGCGAGGACATGGCCAGGCCGTCCGCCTCGCGCACGGTCGGCGCCCCGACAATCTGCAACGGCAGATCGAGGTCGCGCACCATCTGCGTGACGACCATCAGTTGCTGGTAATCCTTCTCGCCGAACACGGCGACGTCGGGCAGCACCTGCATGAACAGCTTGCAGCACACCGTCGCGACGCCGCCGAAGAAGTGCGGCCGGAAATCGCTTTCCAGCCCCTCGGCGGCACCGGCCGGCACGACGCGCGTGGCGAAGCCCTCGGCATACATGACGCTTCGCGTGGGTCCCCACACCGCATCACAGCCCACGCTGGCGAGCTTGGCGAGGTCGCCCGCCTCATCGCGCGGATAGCGCTCAAAGTCCTCGTGCGGCGCGAACTGGGTGGGATTGACAAAGATCGACACCACCGCGCGCTTGGCCTGGCTGCGCGCCAGACGCACCAGTTGCAGATGGCCCTCGTGTAGCGCACCCATGGTGGGAATGAGGGCGATGGTATCGCCGCTCGCACGCCAGGAGTGGACCTGGGCGCGCAATTCGCCAACCGCGCGAATGACTGGGATGCCGCCTGCCATGGCCAACACGCCATATTGAAGTGGATGGTCCGCGGTCTCTGACGCGCCGCACCTCCCGCCGGGATGGGGGCTGCTTATATACGGCCCTGCGCGCCCAGCAAGTGGTAGGGTCGCGGATCAGAGCCCGCGACGGCCGCGGTTATTCGGCCTTCATCACCAGGCAGTCCACCTTGGCGCGCTTCAGCTCACCACAGGCAGCCGCCGCCGACTGTGCATCAAAGCCCGCGTAGCGGGCGCGGTAGAACACCTTGTCCCCCAGCTTGAACTGGACGGTGACCGGTGTGCGGTTGCGCAATGCCGTCGTGGCCTTCTCGCGCGCAGCCGCCAACTGACGCTCGGCCTCAGCCACGCTCTGATAGGCGCCAATCTGCACGTGGAAGCCGCCGGCTGCGCCGGCCGTAGCCACCTGCGAGGACCAGCCGGACTTGCTTTGCGTGGCGCCGAGCGCCTGCGTCGTGACGGCCGGGTCCGGATTGACGGCCCCGCCGCCGAGCCTGGCCGCCTGCTGCTCGAGGGTAGACGGCTGCGCTGCGCGCTTGGCGTCGGCCAGCGAAGACGAAGCGGCGGCGGGGGCGCGGAACAGCGCCCCACCGGTCGTCGCGGTCGCCCACTGTTGTTGGGGTTGCTGCTGCGGCGCCTCGGGCTTGAGCGTTGCGGATGCTGACCGTGCGTCCTTCTCCAGCACTGCTTCGATGCTGTCGGGCGGCTTGGCTGTCGCACGCGGCGTCACCAGTACGGTGCGCACCTTTGCCATCTCGATCGGCTGGGTCGAGGCTTGCGCCTCCGGCGCTTCGTCGGCTGCGGTCGACGCGACCGGCTTGGCGGGTGGGCGGTCCACAACGCGTTGCGGGCTCGGGACTTCGGCCACCTTGCGCTCCGCCGGTTTCGGGCGCGCGGCCACCACTGCGGGTATCGGCACGCGCGACTTGATGTGGGAAGCCTTGACCAACCCGACGTTGAGAAACGTGCGCATGGTGCGGTCACGCGTCGAGGCGCTCTCGCCGCCGAACACCGCGCCGATCACGTGCTTGTGCCCGCGCCGCACCGACGCCACCAGGTTGAATCCGGAGGCGTGGGTGTAGCCGGTCTTCAGGCCGTCGGTGCCCTCGTAGTTGGTGAGCAATTTGTTGTGGTTCTTGTAGGTGTCGCCGTTGAACGAGAACGTGCGGGTAGAAAACAGCGGGTAATGCCTCGGAAAATCGTCCTGCAGTCGTAACGCGAGGGTTACCATGTCGCGCGCAGTCGTCACCTGCTCGAGATCGGGCAAACCCGAGGCATTCTTGAACAGGGTGGCGTGCATGCCGAGCTGGGCCGCCTTCTGGTTCATGAGGCGGGTAAAATTGCTCTCCGAGCCGCCGATGTGCTCGGCAATCGCCACGGCCACGTCGTTTGCCGATTTGGTTATCAGCGCCTTGACGGCATCGATCACCGCGATCTCTTCGCCTTCATCAAGATCGAGCTTGGAGGGAGCAGCGGCCGCGGCGTTGGCCGACATCCTGATCTTGGTCTGGAAGGTCAGGCGACCCTGCTCGATGTGCTCGAAAACGAGATACAGCGTCATCATCTTGGCGAGCGACGCGGGGTGGCGCGGCGCCTCGGCCGCGCTTTGGTAGAGTGTGCGTCCCGTGTTGGCGTCAAGGATCAGCACGGCGTGCTTCTCGCCGGCATCGGCCTGCCCGACCACCGTCAAAGCGGCCAAAATCCCCAGCCCTGCCACGCGCATGCACCGCAGCAGTCGGTATTGCAGCTTGCGAACGGCCATTCCCTCTCCGTCCAACACCTGTGCGCCGGCTGCAGCCGGCGTGCGCCTCATCCCCGGCGCCCCTTGGTGATTTGCCCTAGCGAATGGCGACCACCGTTTTGGGGTTTCTTTGAGGCGGGAGACTCCGCCCGGGGAGGTTTCCGTGTGCAAATCAAGATACTGCAAGCGGCTTTGGCGTGGGTTAAGCTACCTGGTTAACAAATGGGCACATGCCCACCAACATGTCGCATATTGCGCTGCAACATAAAACTTGACGCGTTTTTGTGCGGTGCATATATTGGGCCGTACCGGACACATTTCGGTGCACTCCGTGCGAGCGTCACACCGGAGTTGCAAGCGTCGTATCCGAAACTTAGCCCCCAGAAGCAGGACCCGGCAAATGATCAAGAACTTCGAAGACATCCAAAAGCTGAGCCAGACCAACATGGACACGGTCATGAAGGCGTTCGGCGAGTGGAACAAGGGCTGGCAGGCGATTGCCGCCGAAATGACCGACTACACCAAGAAGTCGTTCGAGGAAGGCACCGCCACCTTCGAGAAGCTCGCCTCTGCCAAATCGGTCGAGCAGGCCATCGAGATCCAGACCGGCTACGCCAAGCGCGCCTACGACGGTTACATGCATCAGATGTCGAAGATCGGCGGCATGTATGCCGAGCTTGCCAAGGAAGCTTACAAGCCGGTCGAGAAGGTGCTCCAGAACGGTCGCTAAGCGATTTTTCTGGCTGCAAGCAGCGCGCCGGTCGCCGGTGCGCAACAAAAGAGGCCCGGGTGCGGATAACCGCACCGCAGGGCCTTTTTTCGTCGTATTCGCCCCTCTTGATATTGCGCGTGGAAGCGCAATATTACGGCAGGCGCACAGGCAAGCAGTGCTCATCCGTGCTGCATGCCAGCCCGGCCCTCGTGATGTTTGCCGACCCCGCCCAGCTACCGTTAAGATGGCGCCGATTGGTGTCGGTGGCTGCGATGGCGTGTCGGCGCAAATCTTGCGAAAACCCAGCGACATGGACAGGGATCGGCGCATGGCCGGCAAGAACGGCTCGCGAGACGAAGGCGAGGGCAAGACGGGCCTCATTACCAAGACGCGCCCGAAGACCAAGAAGCCCAGCCTGTACAAGGTTCTTCTGCTCAACGACGACTACACGCCGATGGAATTCGTTGTGCACGTGCTGGAACGTTTCTTCAACAAGGGGCGGGAAGAAGCGACCCGAATAATGCTGCACGTGCACCACAAGGGCGTCGGTATTTGCGGCGTATACACCTACGAGGTGGCCGAGACGAAAGTAGCGCAGGTCATGGATTTTTCACGCCAGAACCAGCATCCTCTGCAATGCACCATGGAAAAGGAGTGACGGTCCCCCGTGCCCGCATTCTCACAAAACCTAGAAGCCGCCCTGCATCGCGCCCTCGAGTACGCCAACGAGCGTCACCACGAGTACGCCACGCTGGAGCACCTCCTGCTGTCCCTCCTCGACGACCGCGACGCCGCGGCCGTCATGCGCGCCTGCTCCGTCGACGTCGACGGCCTGCGTGCGCGCATCATCGAATACATCGACAACGAGCTGACCTCGCTGTTCTCCAAGGGCTCGACGGAAGCGCAGCCGACCACCGGCTTCCAGCGCGTCATCCATCGCGCCGTCGTGCACGTGCAGTCCTCAGGGCGCGAGGAGGTCACCGGCGCCAACGTGCTGGTCGCCATCTTCGCCGAGCGCGAGAGCCACGCCGCCTTCTTCCTGCAGGAGCAGGAG
>DASTOW010000173.1:0-10798 GCA_035762425.1 Hyphomicrobiaceae bacterium
GGGCGAGTCGCTGTTCGTGCGCGGTCAGTATCGGGCTGCGGCCAGCGCTTTCCTGAAGGGCTATCAGACCTACGCCAAGAGCGAGAAGGCGCCTGAAAGCCTGCTCAAGCTCGCCATGTCGCTGCAGCGTCTGGGGCAGAAGGACGCGGCCTGCTCGTCCTTCAACGAGTTGGCCGTCAAGTTCCCCAACGCACCCGCACGCGTGAAGAGCGCCGTCCAGTCCGAGCGCCAGCGCGCCGGCTGCAGCTAGGCGGCGCTCGCCGGGTCAGAGGCAGCAGCGCGAAGCAACACGGCTGCTGGTGCAGTCATGTCGGACATCAGCGCCTCGATCGAGCCCGACGACTTGGACGGACTGTTCGCCCGCTTCTTCGCCGATCGTCCGCACGTGCGCACCGCACTGGCCGTGTCCGGCGGCAGCGACAGCACCGCATTGATGGCCCTGATGGCCGAATGGATCGCCCGCACGGGCCGATCCTTCGCGTCCTGCACCGTCCTCACGGTCGATCATCGCTTGCGGCCCGGCTCGGCCGCGGAGGCCGACGCCGTCGCCCGCCAAGCCTCGGCCCTCGGACTTGGCCATGCGATCCTCGTGTGGCAGGGCGACAAGCCCGCGAGCGGCCTGCAGGCTGCGGCCCGGCGCGCTCGCTACCGCCTGATGGCCGACTACGCGCTGGCGCACGACATCGGCCTCATCGTCACGGCCCATACCGAGGATGATCAGGCCGAGACCCTGCTCATGCGGCTCGCCCGCGGGAGCGGTCTTGATGGGCTTGGCGCCATGGCCCCGCTCGCTCCTCTGCAGGATGGCGAACCGCTGCTGATCGCCCGCCCGCTGCTCGAAGTGCCGAAGGCGCGTCTGCAGGCCTACCTGCGTCGGCGTGGCATCGGCTGGATCGAGGACCCGAGCAACGCCTCGCCGATCTTCGAGCGCGTGCGCCTGCGTGCCGCCAAATCAGCGCTTGAAGGCATCGGCCTCACGCCGGGCATGCTCAGCCTGAGTGCGCGCCGCCTGCGCCAGGTGCGTGCGGCCCTCGATCGCTGGGTGGCGGACGTGCTCGACCCCAGGGCTGGGATCGTCGAAGTACACCCGTGCGGCTTCTTCGATGTCGATCGCAGCAAGCTTACCGCGTTGCCCGATGAGATCGTCTCCCGCGTGCTCGCCCATGCCGTCGCCGCGGCGGGCGGAGCCGGTCAACCGGTGCCGCTGGCTGGCGTCGAGGCTATCCTGGCCGAGCTTGCCTCGACGCCGACTGGCGCGTGGACGTTGGCCCGCGCCAGGGTGGCGGCCGCGCCCGAGCGTCTGCTGATCGAGCGCGAGCCCGGCCGCGACGCCTTGCCCACCCTGTTGCTCGTCCCGGGCAGCGTGGCCGTTTGGGACGGCCGCTTCCGCGTGTCCACCGGCCACAGGTGCGAAGGGGCCGTCGAGGTGCGGGCTCTGGGCGTGGAAGGCGTGCGCGAGCTGCGGGCACGGGTCGACGTTGCAACGCGGCTGCCCGTCGGCTCGCTGCGCGCCACACCCTCATTCTGGCGTGGCATCGATCTGCTCGCCGTACCGCCTCTCGACTTCCGGTCGGGCGCCGAGGCCGGCGAGCTCAGGGCCACCTTCCTGGCGCTGGCCGGCTCCGGCGGCGGCTGAACACCTGTGACAGGCTGGCCGTCCGTGCCCGCACTACTAGACACTTGTCAACCATGTTGCCGGCGCCGGCCCGTCCGTGCATCCGCAACGCTCGAGCTTGGGGCGCCGCGTGCATCGGTAGCCGCGTGCATCGGTAGATGTACGGGCGCTGTTGGGCCGCACCGCCTTGACCCCGCAACGAAATGCTCGTCGTGTTGGGGTAGCCGCAAGTCCAATGCGGACGGCACAAACCGGCCGTAAGCTTGGCAAAGTTGTTATACACTCCTATGTTAACTTCAGTTTTGGCCCGGACCCCGTTCCGAGGCAGCGCCAAGACCTGGGGAAGCGGCGGCACTGAACCCTAGGGCACGAAGGATCCTCGATGAATTCGAACTTCCGGAATCTTGCCATCTGGGTCGTGATCGGCCTGCTTTTGATGGCTTTGTTCAACTTGTTCCAGAGCCCTGGCCAGAGCCGGCGCGGCAACGAGATCAGCTATTCGGAATTCCTGGCGGGCGTCGAGTCCGGCAATGTGACCGAGGTCACGATCGCCAAGCACCGCATTTCCGGCTCCTACCGCGACAAGAGCGGCACCTTCACCACCATCGCGCCTGAAGACCCCAACCTGGTCGAGCGGCTCAACAAGAAGGGCGTGAAGATCACGGCCCGTCCGCCCGAGGAGGATGTGCCCTCCATTCTCGGCGTGCTGGTCAACTGGTTCCCCATGCTGTTGCTGATCGGCGTGTGGATTTTCTTCATGCGCCAGATGCAGTCGGGCGGCGGCCGCGCCATGGGCTTTGGCAAGTCGAAAGCCAAGCTGTTGACCGAACGGCAGGGGCGCGTGACTTTTGAGGATGTGGCAGGCGTCGACGAGGCCAAGACCGACCTGCAGGAGATCGTCGAATTCCTGCGCGACCCGCAGAAGTTCCAGCGCCTCGGCGGTCGCATTCCGCGCGGCGCGCTGCTGGTCGGCCCGCCGGGTACCGGCAAGACCCTCATTGCACGTGCTGTGGCTGGTGAAGCCAACGTGCCGTTCTTCACGATCTCGGGCTCCGACTTCGTCGAGATGTTTGTCGGCGTCGGCGCCTCGCGCGTGCGCGACATGTTCGACCAGGCCAAGAAGAACGCGCCCTGCATCATCTTCATCGACGAGATCGATGCGGTCGGCCGCCATCGCGGCGCCGGCCTTGGCGGCGGCAACGACGAGCGCGAACAGACGCTCAACCAGCTGCTTGTCGAGATGGATGGCTTCGAGGCCAACGAGGGCATCATCATCATCGCCGCCACCAACCGGCCCGACGTGCTCGATCCTGCGCTGCTGCGCCCCGGCCGCTTCGACCGTCAGATTATGGTGCCGAACCCCGACGTGGCGGGTCGCGAAAAGATTCTGCGTGTGCACATGCGCAAGGTGCCGTTGGCGCCCGACGTCGATGCGCGTGTCATCGCCCGCGGCACGCCGGGTTTTTCCGGTGCCGATCTTGCCAACCTCGTCAACGAGGCGGCCCTGCTGGCGGCGCGCCGCAACAAGCGCCTTGTCACCCAGGCGGAGTTCGAGGACAGCAAGGACAAGGTCATGATGGGCGCCGAGCGCCGCTCCATGATCATGACCGAGGAGGAGAAACTTGCCACCGCCTATCACGAGGCGGGCCACGCGCTGATCAACCTGCTGGTGCCGGGCAACGATCCCCTGCACAAGGTTACCATCATCCCGCGCGGCCGCGCACTGGGCGTCACAATGAGCCTGCCCGAGCGCGACAAGCTCTCCTACTCCAAGCAGTGGTGCGAATCGCGCATCGCCATGATGTTCGGCGGCCGCATCGCTGAGCAGCTAATCTACGGCGAGGACCATCTCAACACCGGCGCCTCCAACGACATCATGCAGGCCACCGAGCTGGCCCGGCGCATGGTCACTGAATGGGGCATGAGCGATAGGCTCGGTCCGCTGCGCTACAACGAGAACCAGCAGGAGGTGTTCCTCGGCCACGCCATCACGCAGCGCCAGAATATGTCGGAGGACACCGCCAAGCTGATCGACGAGGAGATCCGCCGCATCGTCACGGACGGCGAGAAGAAGGCGCGCGAGGTGCTGTTCGCCAACCGGGATAAGTTGGAAGCCATCACACAGGCGCTGATGGAATACGAAACCATTAGTGGCGATGAAGTGCAGCTCGTCATGCGCGGCGAGAAGATCGTGCGCAGCAACGACGACGAAGAGTCGAAGGGCTCGGCCGGTCCGGCGGTGCCGGCGGCCGGCAAGCTGCGCCCGCCGCGGCCCGAGCCGGGTACGGGCGGCCTCGAGCCTCAGCCCCAGACATGAAGAAGCCATCTGGGAGCGCGTGTTTGCCGGGGTGACCGGTAGACACGCCTTCCTTTGGTCTTTTTTTGAGCCTCTTGCTCACACGTTAGAATTGCATGATGACTGCTTTGGTAGTCGACATGCGCGTGCCGCCGGCGGCGGTTCGTCCTGGTGTTCGTGTCGGGGGACGCTGACGCAAGGGCGGTTGCGGCACGGAGCGTATGACGGGACCCATAGAGAGGTGGGGGAACCTCTTGGCCATTGATCGTGGGAGCGACTCAACGAGGACCGGCGGCCAATCGATTTGGCAGTCGGAGACCCCTCGTACGACCGGCTCCAAGTCGCGCACCGCCCGCAAGCCTGAACCTTCGGCGCGCTTGCACAGCGCCTTCAGCCTGACGGCCAAGATCGCCGGCATTACCGGCTTCACCGTCCTGTTGGTGGTCGGCCTGCTGTACGCGCGCCTGCTGTCCGGCCCCATCTCGCTGACCTTCCTGGCGAGCCACATCCAGGAGGCCCTTGAGCGCGAGTTCGCCGGCCTCAGCGTGCGCATCGAGGATGTGTCCGCGCGCCTAACCGACGCCGGCACCGTGTCGTTCGAGCTGAACAACATCCGCGTGGAAGATGCCGAGGGTGCGCCTTTGGCCTTTGCGCCGTCTGCCTCGCTGTCGCTGAGCCGCAAGGCGCTGAACGCCGGCCGCCTCGCGCCCGAGACCATTGATCTGATCTCACCGCGTCTGCTGCTCTACTACAGCGAGGACGGCTCGCTGTCCGTTAAGTTCACGCCACCCGGCGAAGCCCACGAGGAGGGCGCGAGCAAGACGCCGGCCCTGCGCGGCAGTACGCAGGGCGCTGCCCCCAAGGCCGAACCGGCTGACTGGACGCAGTCGCGCATCGACCTCGTCAGGGTCCTTTCGGAGGCATCCGGCCGCGCCCGTCGGCGCGAGCATGCCAGCGCCTACCTGCGCGGCGTTGGCCTAAGGTCGGCGACCGTCATTCTCGACAACGGCAGCCGCAAGAGCATCTGGCGGGTGCGTGACCTCGACATCGATCTCGACCATCGCCGCAGCCGCAGCTCGATTGCCGGTCAGGCCCGCATCGAGTCGCAGAGCGGGCCGTGGGAGGTGAACTTCCGCACCACGGAAGCGGCCAACGCAAACACCTTGCAGCTCAATCTTTCTGTGCAGAACTTGGTGCCGCAGGCGCTGGCGCGCTCGGTGCCCCAGCTTGCCATGCTGGAAGGCTTCGACGTGCCGGTGTGGGGCGAGGCCCAGCTCGAGTTGTCGAGCGCCGGCGAGGTGCTGAGCGGTACGATTGGCATCGATACAGCACCTGGCAAGATCGCGTTGCCGTGGCTCGGCGGCCGACCGCTGCCGGTCGATGGCGGTCATTTGGCGCTGTCCTACAACGCCTCGGCGCGTCGCTTCGAGATCGCTCCCTCCGTGCTCGTCTGGGGCGACAGCCGCGTGCAGTTCACTGGCCAGGTGGCGCACACCGCGCAGGGAGCGGAAGGTCCGCGTTGGGTCTACGACATCAGGTCGGCTGGCGGCTGGCTCGGGGCCGAGCCGCCCATCCATCAGCGTGTCACCATCGACGACTGGCGCGCGCGCGGTTTCCTTGCGCCCGAACGCGGCCGCGTCGTGCTCAATCAGTTCGTGCTGCGTGCCGGCGGCGGCGAGGTGTCCGCGCAGGGCGACATCGCCGACATGACTGGAGCCATGCAGGCGCGTCTGGACGGCAAGATTGGCGCCATGACGGCCGACACCTTCAAGGCTCTATGGCCAGGCGTGCTGGCGCCCAAGTCGCGCGAGTGGGTCGGACGTCACATGCTGCGCGGCAATCTGCAGAGCGGCACCTTCCGGATCGTCTCCGGCGGCGGCGCGTCGGGCACCGATGCAAGCGCCGGCTCTGCGCCGCGTATCTCGCTGACGATGGAAGGGTTCGATCTGGCTTTCAGCGTGCTCGACGGCTGGCCGACGATGGAGGTGCCGCGCGGCCTGCTGCGTCAGGAGGGCGACACGTTGGAGATCACCGCGCCCGACGCGTCCATGGCTGCGGCCGACGGCCGCCGCATTGCCCTGAAGGGCGGCTCGCTCAACGTCGATATGTCCCAGCCGCTGCCGCGCACCGGTCAATTCGCCTTCAAGGCGCAGGGACCGCTGTCGCTGGCGCTGGAGATGATGGATCAGGAACCCATTCACGCTTTGCAGGGCAGCAGTGCCTTGCTCACGGGTATAGACGGCAAGGTGGAGGCCCAACTCAGCGTTTCCATGCCGCTTGGCGAGGTGCCAAGGGCCGGGGACGTCAAGGTCGAGGGCAAAGCGCGCATCACCGATGGACGGCTCAAGCAGGCCGTGGGACCTCACGATGTGACCGGTGCCAACATCACGGTGGACCTGACCGGCACGGCGGTTGAGGCCAAGGGCGAGATGCTGGTCAATGGCGTATTTGCCAGGGCCAATTGGCAGCACGTGTTCGGCGCCACGCCCGACAAGCAGCCGCCGTTGCGCCTCCTGGCGACCCTCGACAACTCCGACCGCGCTCAGCTCGGCATCGAGCTCAACGATCTTTTGCAGGGCGAGGTGGGCGTCGAGGTGTTGGTATCGCACGACGCGCGCCACGAGCGCAGCGTCCAGGTACGCGCCGATCTCGTCAACGCCGAGGTGTCTCTGGATAGCGTTGCGTGGCGCAAGCCGAAAGGGCGGCCCAGCATCTTCCAGTATGACGTGGTCAAGGGCAGCGGCCAGCTGCCGCTTGAGCTGCACAACGTCAAGTTGGTCGGCGACAACGTCGCCGTCGAAGGTTGGATGGGTATCGGTCCTGATCACAAGCTAAGGGAGTTCCGCTTCCCGCAGTTCTCCCTCAACGTGATCGGCTCGCTCAATGTTACGGGCAAACTGCGGTCCGACAACGTGTGGGAGGTGACGGCCAAGGGCACCACCTACGACGGCCGCGACATCTTCCGCTCCTTCTTCGATGTCGGGCGCGCCGCCGAGCAGCCGGACAAGAACAAGCCTGGTCTCGACCTGCGCGCCGAGGTCGACACCGTGGTCGGCTTCTCCGACACCTCCATGCGCGAGGTGCGCCTGCAGGTGCGCAAACGCAACAACAGGCTGGTGGGGCTCGACGCGCGCGGCAAGCTGGAAGGCGGCAAGCCCTTCAACGCCGTCTTGAAGGCGGATGCCAACGAGGCGCGCGTCCTGCGCGCCGATGCCATGGATGCCGGCCTACTGTTCAAGGTGGTTGGTTTCTATCCCAACGCCTTCGGCGGCCAGATGAACCTCGAGGTCAACCTGGATGGCCAGGGTCCGGCCGACCGCACCGGCACATTGTGGGCACGCGATTTCTATGTGCTGGGCGACCCGATCGTCAGCGAGGTGCTGCAGAACGCCGACAACTCGCCCAACAGCGCCCAGTCCGGCCGGAGCGGCAAGACGGTGGTGCGCCAGAGGTTCGAGTTCGACACCATGCGCATCCCCTTCTCGATCGGGCACGGCCAGTTCGTGATGAACGGCGCCTCCATCAAGGGGCCGGTGGTCGGCGCCACGCTGCGCGGCAAGGTCGACTTCAGGTTGCAGCGTATCGAGGTTGGGGGCACCTATGTGCCACTGTCTGGCCTCAACAGCGCACTCGCTCCCATTCCGCTGCTCGGCCCGGTGCTGACCGGCCTCGGCGGCGAAGGCATCTTCGGCATCACCTTCGCCATTCAGGGCAGCGTCGCCTCCCCGCAGGTGATCGTCAATCCGTTCGCGCTGGTGACCCCCGGCATCTTCCGCGAGATCATGCAGCTCACCCCCGAGGATCCGCGCGTCGTGCCGCGCGAAAAGGCGCCGGTGCGCAACGATCCAGGTGCGGCGCGCTCGTCGAGCTCGGCGGCGAAGGGCTCCGGCAGCGGGTCGACCGGCGGCGCCGCCGACATCGGCTCCGGCTGGTCGGCCGAAGCCAGCGACGGCCGCGCCAAGAACAAGTAGTCGTTTCACGATGTCGCAATCTCGCGCGGCCCACCGACGCGCTTGTGCCGCGCGGCTTGTGAGCGCGACGGGAGCTGGCTAGTCTGCCGGTAACCGGCAGCGTCAGCGGCCTTTTCGTGCGCGGCTGCCGTTCCCGCACGGTCCAATCCCAGGAGTACCCAATGGCGTCATTCACCAGAACCGCCAGTGCCGAGTGGCAAGGCACCGGCAAGGAAGGCAAGGGCAACCTCAGCACGCAGAGCGGGGTGCTTTCCACCTCGCCCTATGGTTTCAACACGCGCTTCGGCGACACCAAGGGCACCAACCCCGAGGAGCTGCTGGCCGCCTCGCACGCCGGCTGTTTCACGATGGCGCTGGCCTTCGCGCTGCAGGGCGCCGGTTTCACGGCGACGCGGCTCGCCACCTCCGCTGCTGTGACACTCGAGTCGGATGGGCCGGGCTTTAAGATTTCCAAGTCGGCGCTCAAGCTGGACGCCAGCGTGCCCAACATCACCCAGGAGCAATTCAAGACCATTGCCGAAGGCGCCAAAGCCGGCTGTCCGATCTCCAAGGTCTTGAAGGCTGACATCACCCTCGACTGGAACCTCGCCTGATCCGATCATTCCCGCCAACAGTGCCCTCGTGGTCGGCCCACTGACCACGAGGCGATCCTCGGCAAGCTTCACCTCATCCGCACCACATCTGCTGGCCCGCCCATCGAAGGGCGCGGCTTGCTCCCGCCAACGAGGCCTCCCATGCAAAAGCGCAAGCTCGGCAAATCCGGACTGGAGATCGCACCGCTGATGTTCGGTGGCAACGTCTTTGGCTGGACCATCGACGAAGCCATGTCGTTCAAGATCCTGGACGCCTTCGTCGGCGCCGGCTTCGATGCCATCGACACGGCCGACGTCTATTCGAAGTGGGTGCCGGGCAATCAGGGCGGCGAGTCCGAGATCATCATCGGCAAGTGGATGAAGGCGCGCGGCAACCGTAGCAAGCTCATCATCGCCAGCAAGGTCGGCATGGAGATGCCAGGCCTCGGCCAAGGTCTGAGCAAGGCCTATATCATGGCGCGCGTAGAGGATTCCTTGCAGCGTCTGCAGACCGACTACATCGATCTCTACCAGTCGCACGTCGATGACAAGGCGACGCCGTTCGAGGAGACGTTCGCCACTTACGAAACTCTGATCAAGCAGGGCAAGATTCGCGCGATCGGCGCCTCCAACACCGACGCGCCGCGTCTCGCGGAAGCACTCAAGGTGAGCGCCGCCAAGCAGCTGCCGCGCTACGACACCCTGCAGCCTCTCTACAATCTGTCCGACCGCGCCGACTTCGAGAAGGCGGCGCAGCCGCTCTGCGTCATGGAGGACGTGGCGGTGATCCCGTTCTTCGCGCTGGCCTCGGGCTTTCTCACTGGCAAGTACCGGACGAAGGAGGATCTCGGCAAGCACGCGCGCGGCAGCCGCGTCGAGAAGTACCTCAATGATCGCGGCCTGCGCATCCTGAAGGCCCTCGACGATGTCTCCGCGCGGCTCAACGCCAAGCCAGCGCAGGTGGCGTTGGCCTGGCTTGCTGCCCGCCCTGCCATCGCCGCACCGATCGCCAGCGCCACCAACTTGCAGCAGCTCGACGACCTCGTCGCCTCGACCCGCCTCAGGCTCGACGCCGACGCCACCAAGGCCCTCGATGCCGCCAGCGCCTAACCGTCAGTTTCCTTTCCCCATTGTTCAAGGGGAGAGAGGTCAGGATGAGCAGCCACTTGCGCCACGTCCGTGGCTGCCCTCACGCCACCCTTCTGCGCGCAAGCGGGAAAAGGTGTAGGGCTGCGGACAGTCGCGCGCGCGAGGTGCGGCCGTTCGGCCCCTACCTGGCTGCCGTAGGCCGGCGGGTTCTGGCCATTGTCCTGCGCCATTGCGCGGCCCGTCGTTGCCGCGGTTGCCGCTGGTCTGCGTACCCTAGCTGGACAGGTTCGGCCTGTTGGGACAGTGCAACCTGCGCGCCGTGACGAAACAGTTCACCTGCAATGCGCGATCGATGCACTGGCGCGAGCAAGCAGCAATCGCCGTTCGCCTCCGTGCAACGCTGCACGTGCCATCCTGCCAGGCGCCGCCGTTGGCAAAACACTACCAACTGTTGCGCCCGTCGACCTTCTGTGCGGTCAGGCTGGACAGGTCGAAGTCGTCCAAGAGCTTCAGGTTGACGGCGTAGCTGCGGCGTGTCGGCATGTCACCGGCGGCATGTCCGTCCTTGGGCGTGCCGTCGAAGTTGTAGATTTCCGACCAGTCCGGCGTGTCACCCCAGGTTTGCATGCCGCAACGGCTGCAAAAATGGTGATTGTTCGCACCGCTTTTCGTATAGACCCGGTCGTGCTCGTCCTTGACGAACTTCATTTCGCCTTTGCCGAAGTATCCCCATATGGCGCCGGTCTTGGCGCAATAGCTGCAGTTGCACTGCAACCGCCGCTCGGGGAGGCGGGGTAGTTCAATGTGCGTGCCGCCGCAGTGGCAGGTTGCGGTAAGAACCATGGCACCCGGACCTCCTTCGACTAGCCTATCGATGTGCAATCCTTCTCGTGCCAACATAGTCGAGATCGCCGAGCCGCAAAAATGCCAGTGATGGCGCCGACGTAAGCTTCCGCAATACGCTTTGCGTCTTGCCGAGCCAAAGCTTAGCGGCGCCTTGGCGGCGATATCGCCCGAAGGGCGCCGTCGCGCGCTAGGTGCAAACGAACCGACTTCCAGGTCAGGCTGATGCTGCCGTACCTATCCGTTGGTGGGCGTGGTCGTGCTTGTCACCGACTGCGGTGTCCTCGGATCGCCTTCCTTGAGAATTTCCGGCGTCGTGCACTGCAGGCAGCCGTCCTCGCTGGGAATGGGTGTGCAGGTGACCGCAGCCTGCGGCGAGCCCGTCTGCCCGGTGAGCAGCTGGATGCGCATC
>DASTOW010000174.1:0-10434 GCA_035762425.1 Hyphomicrobiaceae bacterium
TATTCCCAACCCCTTGCGATGGCCTGCCCGTTCCTGCTGAAGGGCCCGCAGCGAGCCTGAACGGCAAACAACTATCGCATCGTTGCGTGCAGTGCTTGCCGCAAGCAGCGCACGTCGCCGTTGCCCGTAGCACGCGTGGCACGGCAGATGCTTCCAGCCTAATGTTTCGCGTCGGCTCGACCGCCAGTGTAGCCGACCCGCCAGATCGTGCCGCTTGTGTCGTCGCCAATCAGCAGCGAGCCGTCTTGCATCGCCGCAATCGATGCCGGACGGCCCCAAACTTCCGCCCGTTCCGTGCCTGACACCCAGAAGCCGGTCACGAAGTTCTCGTAGCTTCCTTCCGGCCTGCCGTCCTTGAAAGGAACAAACACGACCTTGTAGCCGGTTGGCTGGGTGCGGTTCCAAGACCCTTTGAGGGCGACGAATGCTCCACCGCGATATTTGGCCGGAAACTGCGTACCGGCATAGAAAGCGATGTCGAGGGCGGAGGAGTGCGCTTCAAACAGCAAGTCCGGCACCTTGGATGCCTTGACCTTGTCCGGATTTTGGTTCGCGAAGCCGGATTGCGGGTTTTGGCCGATGTAGGCGTAGGGCCAGCCGTAGAAGGTCCCCTGCTGCACGCGGATCAGGAAGTCGGGTACCAAGCCATCGCCCAGGCCATCGCGCTCCTGCACGACCGCCCACATGTCCTGCGTGTCGGGGTGTGCAGCCAACCCACATGTATTGCGTACGCCGGAAACATAGGTGGTCTGCCCTGACCCATCGGCCGCGAAGCGCTGAATGGTGGCTTTGACCTCGGGCTCGACGCCGATGTTGCCGGACGAGCCAACCCCGACCAACAGATCGCCGCTCTTGGGGTCGATCGCCAACGGTCGGTTGGCGTGGCCTTGCACGATGCCAAACACACCTTTTTTGGTCAGCATCGACTGGGCATTGAAGTGGGGCGATGGTTTGCGTTGATCGGGTGGCACGTCGGCCGCCTTCTTGTTTTCGCCATGACCGGTGCGAACATCGCCGAGCTTGTGCGGCACGGACCAGATGCCATCCTGGTCGGCGACGAGGATGTGGCCGTCGCGCCAGGCCAGGCCATAGGGCTTATTGAAATTTTCGGCGTGACGCTCGATGAACTGGGCTTTGCCGTCAGCACCGGCGCGCAGTAGCGTCAGGTGACCCGCATTCTGCTCAGCGACAATGATGTCGCCGTTCGGCAGGACCAGCATGCGGCGTGGATTCTCAAGCTTGGCGAACAGGGTCGCCTGAAAGCCATTGGGCACCTTCGGCACTTGTGCCTCGAACGGAAGCGTCAAGGGTCGGTTGCTGACAGCGCGCGTTGCTTTGGGGGCCGGCAATTGGTCAGGGCTGATCCGGAACGTGGCGCCAATCTCCTGATCGGCAGCCATTGGGTCGGCGCGCTCCTTGCTCTTTTTTTGGGCCAGCGTTGGCGATGTTACCAGGGTCAGCATCAAGCTGACGGTCAGCATCCTGTACATGGAGCATCTCGCCGGAATCGAGCCACACGCCGTGTCAACGGAGGATGCGGCATTGAGTTCCTCTCGCAGGCCCCAAAATGCGCATCAATCTAGCCTAGGTGTCGAACGAACAGCGAGCGCGCGGCGCGGCCTATCGAGGGCTTTCCAGTCCGCAACGCTCCGCGTGCATGCCGATAATGCAACCAACAGCCAAGGGCAACCAATAGTCAGCCGGCAGCAACACTGGCGATGCCGGGTATCCTGCTGCAGGGGCGTTCGCCACGTTGCAAAACACGAGGACGCAGCAGCCAAGGCTGCTGCGTCCATCAGGATGGTTCACCGCAAGCCAGTCCACCGATCGAGACTGCACCTACCGCTCTGCCTTGAACTCGTCCGTGAGGCGATTGATCTTGGAAGCTGCGCCGCCGATGATCCAAAGATCATAGATCACAACAGCCATGGTCATCGTGGCCAGGATCAAGTTCACGGGTGAAACCCGCCAGAAGCCGACGAAGTGCAGGAACATGCCGAACAGTGCAGCGATGGCTGGCAGGCCCGAGATTATGTTGTCCAGGTTGTGCGTACTCGAGGTGCCGATATTGCCGTGTGAGATGGGGTAGCCCTGGATGACCAGATACGCCCAGAAGATGCCGAACAGGATCGTGAAGAAGAGAGCGGTGCGTTCAGGCGTGGTTGCACCGAACATTTCCGGGGTTAGATTTGGAGTAAGCCAGTAAAGCGCTCCCATGACTGCCGTCAGTAGCAACGCGCTGAGGAAACGTGGTCCGATGCTCATCTTCTCGCTCCGAAGTGCTCTCGTCTTAGGTGTGGCCCGCGCTTCGAGCTGGATGCATCTTGCTCGCGCCCAACCCACATAAGGGCCAGGATTGCGCACGCCGCGTAGACTGTGTACGCGAGCAAAAACCACCACTCGAAGTCAGACATCGCCACCGCCGCAAAACGTGTGTCTGTTCACGGCAAGGAACGCGCCACTTCGCGTGCAAGTTCCGCCGCTCAGCTCACGTACATTCAGTTTATTATTTGGGCCGCGACCGCGGTCGCACGGCGGGCGTGGCGCTGCTGGAGCGAAGCCGCACGCACCAACCTTCAACATGGCCATGTGAGCCGACATCGCCGCGGCTGGCGACGCGGGCAGACAGTGCGCGGCGCTCAAGCCTAGGGCGAGGTGCGCTGTTTGGTGGCTCGTCGCAAAGGCAGCGTGCATGACAGAAATATGACAAAGGCCGGTCGCGCTGCGCGCTCGTATGCACGCGGATCGAGCACCGTACTGCACGCCCGACAAGACGCGCGGCATCGTGTTCATGTGCAATTCATCGCGCTTCCGTGATGATCGCCACAGCATGCGTCGCTTGGCATCTTAGGAGCAGTGCGTGTCTGAAGTGGGCACGATGTCGCTTGATCGACCCGACGTCTCGATCATCCTGCCCTGTCTCAACGAGGCAGTGTGCCTGCCCGCGTGTCTCGCCAATGCACGCGAAGCGCTGGCGATGATGCGCACCACCTATGGCCTCAACGGTGAGATCGTCGTCGCCGACAACGGCAGCACCGACGGTAGCCCCGCGATTGCTGAGAAGCTCGGCGCCCGCTGCATCCACGTGACGCGGCGCGGCTACGGTGCAGCGCTGGTCGGCGGCTCCGCCGCCGCCTACGGTAGATTCCTGGTGATGGGCGATGCGGACGGCTCCTACGACTTCCGCGATGCCGTGGCGATGGTCGGCAAGCTCATGCAAGGCGCCGATTTGTGCATGGGCTCGCGCTTCAAGGGAGGCATCGAGCCCGGCGCCATGCCGTGGAAGAACCGCTACATCGGCAATCCGATCCTGACCGGCATTCTCAATGTTCTGTTCCGCGCCGGCATCAGTGACGCGCATTGCGGCCTCAGAGCGTTCACGCGCACCTGCTTTGATCGTCTGCAGCTGTCGGGCGAGGGCATGGAATTCGCGAGCGAGATGGTAATCAAGGCGGCGCTGCTCGGATGCACCATCGCCGAGCAGCCGGCCACGCTGTCGCGTGATCTGCGTGACCGCCCGCCGCATCTGCGTCCGTGGCGCGACGGCTGGCGCCACCTACGCTATCTGCTGATGCTGAGCCCCACCTGGCTCTTTGCGGCTCCGGCCGTGATGGCAGCCGGCCTCGCGCTCGGGATACTGGCGCTGGCCGGCGTCGGCGCCCTGCAGGGCTCTTCGGCCTACGTCGGCAACTACTGGATCATCCTGGCAGGAGGCCTGCTGACGGTCGCGCACTCGGCGGCCGTGCTGGCCGCCGCCGGCAATCTGTATGGCGTTCGCGAAGGCTATCGACGGCGCAGCGACTGGTCCAAGGCGTTCGCCCGCTGGGGCTCGCTGGAGGTGATGCTGATCGCCGGCGCGGTCTGCGTGCTGGTCGGAGGCAGCATCCTGGCCGGCGTACTCAGCTACTGGTCATCGCACCGTTTCGTGCCGCTGCTCAATGTGCTTCCGGCCGTGCTCGGTACCTCACTGCTGGTGATCGGTGGGCAGAACATCCTGGGCGGGTTCTTGATCGCCATCGTCAACGGCAACGATGCCGACTTCGTGCGGCCCGCGCCCGTCCCTGCGGCGTCGGGTTCGGCGAGCCGTTCTGCGAGCCTCATTGCCAACGAAGTTGTTTGACGGCACCCAAGGCGGACCATGGCCATGCGGGTGTTGATCGGGAGCGCCTACTTCGAGAGCCATAGAGGCGGCATCGAGGTCGTCGCTGGCAGGCTGGCGCGCGAGCTGCAGCGGCGCGGCGCTGAGGTCACCTGGTTTGCCACCGACAGCTCGTTGCCACCTGAGCCCGGCTCCGGCATAGCGGCAACGCGGCCGATCAAGGCGTGGAACGTCACCGAGCGCGTGCTCGGCGTGCCGCTACCCTTGCCTGGACCTGCCGGCATAGCCGCCCTGTGGCGTCACGTGCGCAGCGCCGATGTGGTGCTGTTGCACGACAGTCTATACCCCACCAACGTCGCCGCCATGCTGGCGGCCCGCTGGCACCGCAAGCCGGTCGTGCTCACCCAACACATCGCCAGCATCCAATACCGCAACCGGCTGTTGCGGGGGATGATGGCGGCCGCCAACGCGCTGATAGCCCGTCCGATGCTAGCTGCCGCCGATCAGGTGGCATTCATCAGCGCGGCCGTAGCCGCGCAATTCGCACACGTGCGGTTCACAGCCGAGCCGCGGCTTATCTTCAATGGCGTCGACACCGATATCTTCAAGGTGCCGCCGGCCGGTTTCGATGCGAACGCAACTCGGGCATCACTGCGCCTTTCGGGCAGTCGCCCGCTGGTGCTGTTTGTCGGCCGGTTCGTCGAGAAGAAAGGTCTGCACCTGATCGAGCGCCTGGCACGCCGGCGGCCCGATCTCAACTTTGTGCTCGCAGGCTGGGGGCCGATTGATCCGGCCGCCTGGCGGCTGGCCAACGTGGACGTGCGCTCCGACCTGCAGGCTGAGACGCTCGTCCCCCTCTACCAGTCGAGCGACGTGCTGCTGCTGCCATCGGTCGGCGAAGGACTGCCGCTGGTGCTGCAGGAGGCGCTCGCCTGCGGCTTGCCGGTGATCTGCGCAAGCGAGACGGCTGCGGCCGATCCGGGCGCTCGCGCCCACATCGACGGCGTCGACATCGACGGCGTCGACCCCGACACGGCGGTCGCCGCACTCGACGCGCGCATCGATGCTGTTGTGGCCGAGAACTCGGGAGCGCGCCGCGCCGACAACGCCCAGGCACGGCACGCCTACGTGCGCGCGAGATACAGCTGGAGCGAGGCCGCCAGGGCCTACCTGTCCATCATATCGGCACTCCTAGAGAAGGCACCGGCGCATGCCGTCGGCCCGGTTTCAAGAACGCCGTCGGAGCGCATATGACGACGCCCGCGATCGCTTCCGTCGAGCCAGTATCTCCTGCCGGTGCGGTGCGCGGCGGCGCCAGCACGGCGCCGGCCTTCGAGCAGCGGCGCCGCCTGCAGCCGCGCTTGTGGGACACGGACTGGCTGGTCCTGCGCGGCATGCGCGCCGCCATTGAAGGCTTGGCCGACCGCATCGCTGCACCCGGCAAGGTCGCCCTCGATTTCGGCGCCGGCGCCATGCCCTATGCCGAGCTGTTCACGGCGCGCGGCGTCACCTACCGCGGCGCCGATCTCGGCAACGCACACGGCATCGAGATCCGCGCCGATGGTACGATTGCCACGGCAGACCGCAGCGCCGACCTCGTCGTGTCCTTCCAGGTGCTCGAGCACGTGCGCGACGTCGATACCTATCTTAGCGAGGCCAGTCGCGTGCTGCGCGATGATGGTCTGATGCTGTTGTCCACGCATGGCACCTGGCTCTACCACCCGCACCCCGAGGACCATCGGCGCTGGACGCGAGAAGGCCTGATCGGCGAGCTCGAGCGGCGCGGGTTCGAGGTGATCGATTGTATCGCCGTGGTGGGACCGCTGGCCTGGACCACCATGGTGCGGCTGACCTGCATGGCGGTGGCGCTGCGGCGCCTGCCGCTGGTCGGCAAGGGTCTTGCATGCATGATCGCCATGCTCATGAACCTGAAAGCCAGCCTCGAGGATTGGCTGACGCCGGCTTGGGTCACCAAGGACAACGCCTGCGTCTATGTAACCCTGTCGCGCCGATGGCCGGAGCGCCGATGACCGACGTCGCCATCGCCCAGGCCGACCTGTCGCTCGCCGTCGTGCAGACCCTGCTTGCACGACACATCCCGTTCTACGCCACGCACGCTCCCACCTACCAGACCGTGCTGCTGCAGAGCTTCAGGAGTGTATGGGACCCCGCGCATGGGCGCGTCCTCGACATCGGTGGCGGCACCGGCATCATCGCCCAGGCCATGAAGGACCTGTTCGCCATCGCGCACGTGACATGCGTCGACGTCGAGGATCGTTTCCTGAAGACGCTGGACATCGAGACCAGCGTGTATGACGGCGAGCACCTGCCGTTTGCGGACGCCGCGTTCGACTGCATCACCTTCAGCAACGTGCTGCATCACGTGCCGCGCGCGATCCGCCCCGTCCTGATGCGTGAGTGCGCGCGCGTCGCCGGCGGCAGGCCGATCTACATCAAGGATCACTTGGCGACCTCGCCCCTCGACCACGCCCGCCTGTGGGCGCTCGACGTAATGGGCAACGTGCCGTTCCGGGGCATGGTCAAGGCGAGCTACCTGACGGCCCAGGATTGGCGGGAGCTGGCGGCCGCGGCGGGCTACCGCATCGACCGGCAGATCGGCGGCGCCTATCGCTCCGGTATGTTCGAGCGCCTGTTCCCGAACCGCCTCGAAGTGACCATGCGCCTGGTCGGCGCCGAGCGCCGGCCGGGAAAACAGCCGTGAGCGTCACCTCCCCTGACTATTCCGAAGTAGCCAGCGGTCCACCAATCCGCCTGCGGCGCATGCTGGGTGCGACGGCGCTGGTCGTCCTGGCCGTGCTCGCGTTCGAGCAACTCGAGCTCACGCCGTCGTATCCGCTCACCTTCATGCTGATGCAGACGCATGACGTACCGGTGCTCCTTGCGGTGTGCGCCCTGCTGCTGGCATTGGCTGCCGTGCCGCTGCCGGCGGTCCTCGGGCAATGGGCCAAGAACCTGGCAAGCTGGCCCCCCTACAACGTCGTCGTGCCGATCGTGGCGGCGGTGCTCGTGGTGGCTTGGGGGACGCGCTACGTCGCGAACTACACACCGGTGTCGCATGACGAGATCATGGCTGCGTTCGATGCGGCAATTTTTGCCAGCGGGCGCATCATGGCGCCGATCGAGCCGCAGTGGCGCTCCCTGTCGTGGGCCCTGGAGCCGGTGTTCCGCCTTCCCGTGGCCGGCGACGTGGCCTGGGTCTCGACCTACCTGCCCGGCAACGCCGCTATCAGGGGCTTGCTGGGCAACGTTTTCGACGCCGCGATCGTCAACGCCATGCTGGTGGGCGTGGCGCTGGTCGCCTTGGCGGGCGTGGCGAGGCGACTGTGGCCGGAGCGGCCCGAGCTGGCTGCAGTTGCCGTCGTGCTCGCGGTGACCTCCTCGCAGGTGCTGTGCATGGGCATGACGCCATTCGCCATGACCGCGCATCTGACACTCAACATGGTCTGGCTCTGGCTGTACCTACGCAATACGCATCTGAGCCACGCCGCGGCGATTGCGGTCGGCTTCCTGGCCACCGGCCTGCATCAGCTGATCTTTCATCCGATATTTGCTGCGCCGTTCATCCTGCACATGCTGATCGACCGGCGCTGGCGCCTCGGCGCCGTGTACGCAACGAGCTACGCGGCGATCGGCGTGTTTTGGATCGTGTACTGGCAACTGTTGTTGGCCGGTCACGGCATCGCTGCGCCGGCGGAGCAACCCGTTGGCGTCTCGTTCTTCTTCGACCGCGTGGCCGGCATGTTGCGCGACTTCAGTGCATCCGGCCCGGAGACGATGCTGCAAAACCTGCTGCGCTTTTCTGCCTGGCAGAACCCGCTCCTGGTGGTGCTGCTGGTGCCCGGCATGATCCTCGGCTGGAAGAGCGGTGGCGTGATGCGCTGCCTGACGGCCGGCATCGTGCTCACGCTCCTCGCCATGCTGATCCTGCTGCCCTATCAGGACATCGGCTGGGGCTATCGTTACGTGCACGGCCTGATCGGCAGCGCGGCGCTGCTCGCCGCGTTCCTGTGGGGCAAGCTGATCGCGCAGTTGCAGCTTGGCGAGCGTCTGGCCGCCTGGTGCGTGATGGCGGCAGGAACAGCCGTCGCACTTCTAATCTTGCTGCCCATCCATGCCTGGCAGATGTACGCCTACCTCTCTCCCTACACGAGGGCGAATGCGTCGATCGCGGGCAGCACGTCAGAAGCGGTCGTTATCGCGACGTTTGGTATTCACCACGGCATCGAGCTGGTGCGCAACGATCCCTACCTGCGCAACCGGCCGTTGACCTTCGACATTGGCGTGCTTGACGACGCCCTGGCGCGCGAGCTGTGCTCCAAGATGCGCGTTAGCGTGTTTGGCGGCGAGGAAGCGCAGCAATTCGGCATCACGGGAATCGACCCGAGGCTGCATGCCGATTACGAGCGCCTGAATAAGCTCAGGTTGTTTCTGGAAAGCGCCGAATGCCGCGAGCTTCACGGCGGCCGATGATGCAGGCCAGCGGCCGCCACGTTGCCATTTGACGGCAGCGGCGTCCGGTTCGTAACCGTCACAGTCAGCTCGCTGCACCGTCACTCTCTATACACACTCGCCGCAACGGACAGGCAAAGGCTGGCGAAGCAACTCCTTCCCGCGCCATCCGCATAGCGCTAGACAGCTCGCTGCGTGCCGGTGCCAAGCACCGCGTGTGTGCTGGGCCGGTGCACTACCGTCGAGGCACGGACGAGCGGTTGGGGCGCCATCAGCTTTGCGAACAGCTTGCTGCCGCAGAACATGCACGTCGGTGGCGCCGTTACCGGCTCATCGCTCACAATCACCTCCGCACAACGAGCGCATATCCAGCCTATGGACTGGGTTTGCTCGGCCTCGCCCAGCGCGGCAATGATATCGGCGATATTGGTCGGCTTCGAGCTCTGCAATTGTTTGCTGGCTTCATAGACGCGTTTCAATTGCACCTCTTGCTGCGCCGTAGGCATCGGGCAGACCACCAGAAACTCTCCAAGTTGAAAACAGTGGACCTGTTCATCATTGGCGCGGCGCCCGCGCAGGTCGGCGAGCATTACGGCTTGATGACTGTTGGGGCCATGCTCGCCCGCAAGACGTTCCAGTTCATCGTCTGGGATCAGTTTCATCGCCCAACAGTATCAGTCGCACCGACCTATGTGCCCTGAATTCCTTGTGAGCCATGCTCAGATGCGATCAGTGTACCGGCTCGTGCGCACGCGCGGCGGCGAGCTCATCCAGGCTCTTGTGCAGCGCTATGCGATCGAGTGCAGCCACGGAGAGCTGCATGAAGATCCGCATGTGCCGCTCGACGCTCGACAACGTGCAGGCGAACTGCCGCTGTCGCTCCCACTCCTCGCCGGTCGCTTTGACCGGGTCGGCGTAGCGCCAGTGTGCCGAGGCAGGTCTGCCGGGCCATTCGGGGAACGCCTCGGGCGAGGCCGTAGCGCTCATCGTGAAGACAAAGTCGAATACCGGAGCGCGGGGGCCGATAAACTCGCGCCAATGTTTGGGGTGCAGATCCTGCGTGAGATAGCCGGCACGTTCAAGCACCTCTATGGCCAGCGGGTTGGGATCCTCGGCAGGTTCGACCGCCGCGCTGAGGGCACAAAAACGGCCGTGGGCGTGGCGCTTGACGACCGCTTCCGCCATCAAGCTGCGCGCGGCATTGCGCCGGGAAATGAAGAGCACGCTGTAAGGCCGATGCATGTGTTTGCAACTCTTGGCTGGAGCCGCACGGGGTCAAGCTGGCAACGCCACCTGGATCCGCTCAGGTCCGCTTCAACTCAGTGTCATGAAACTGTCATGGTAAAGCGGAAGGTTGCGCCAGGTCGTGAACCGCAAGGCAGCTATTAGGCCTCGCAACTTGCAGGTGTGCGGTGCTACTCTCTTGAGGCGAGGCGCGAGGAGCAGCCGGCCAATGGGCAAGAAGCACACCAAGAACGAGAAGCTTGATCTAATCCTTGCAGAGTTGTCCGCACTCAAGAGTGTGATCAAGAAGCTTCTCAAGGATCATGCTGCCGGTGGGGATCCGGGCCGCAAGGCTCGCTCCAAATCCGCTCCGGCGCGGCGCAGCAAGGTGAAGAAGGCGACGGCTGCGCGCAAGAGACCCGCTGAAGCTATGGTTCCATCAAAGCCGGTATTGGTGCCGGCTGCTCCGGATGCGTCCACGGGCTAGCGCGGGTAGTTTGATCCAATCTGCGCGGCAACGCGTGCCGCGGATGCGCTTGTCGCCCTTGGTGTCGTACAACACGATCAGGCCGGGAACGCCGCCGCGCTGCAGTGCGCAGATGCCTTCGGGATGATCGATTCCGGCGGGCAGATCGAGAACA
>DASTOW010000175.1:0-10663 GCA_035762425.1 Hyphomicrobiaceae bacterium
TCTGTCGTGCGTTCGTCGGCCTTGCGCAGGAGGGTCTTCAGCTTGGCGAAGACCTGCTCGATGGGGTTGAGATCGGGCGAGTAGGGGGGCAGAAAGAAGAGGCGCGCCCCTGCAGCTCGGATCATGCGGCGAATGGCGCCGCCTTTGTGCGAGCCGAGGTTGTCCATGACGACGATATCGCCAGGCTGCAGGGTCGGCAGCAGGAACTGTTCCACGTAGACTTTGAAGCTCTCGCCGTTGATGGGGCCGTCAATGACGCAGGGAGCCGTGATGCGATCGTGTCGCAGCGCGGCGAGGAAGGTCATGGTGCGCCAATGGCCATGCGGCACCTTGGCATGCAGCGGCGCACCGCGGCGATGCCAGCCATGGGTGCGCGTCATGTTGGTCTTGGCCCAGGTCTCGTCGATGAAGACGAGGCGTGCCGGATCGATGCGGCCCTGATGCCGCCTCCACCAGCGCCGCCGCCGCGCGACGTCAGGTCGATCCTGCTCGCTGGCGAAGACGGTTTTTTTTGAAGCTGATCCCTTCGCGCCGCAGGAAACGCCAGAGCGTGTCACAGGCGACCACGACACCGCGCTGGCGCAACTCGGCGAGCAAGGCGTGCAGGGTCAGATCCGGTTTCGCCGACAGGCGCGCCAGCAGCCAGTCTCGTTCGCCCGCCAGCGCGTAGGGCCGCTTGCCACCCATCGGCTTGGCCGCCGGACTGCCCGCCACGCGCGCTCGCTGCGACCACTTCACGACGCTCGCGACGCTGACATCGAACAGCGCGGCCACCGCCCGGCAGGACTTGCCCCGCCTAACCGAAGCGACAACCCGCTCGCGCAAATCCAGAGAATAGGCTCGTGCCATGCATGCTGGCCTCCCGCCCAGCATGCAGCTTGAATCAGATCCCTGCTGATTTGGGAATCCCTTCCGATTCAACTAAGAGCGGAAAGACTCTAGGCCGTGCGGGGCGAACGCGCCAACGCCCCCCGCAGGTCCTGGCCGCAGGTCCTGGCCTCACGTCCTCTGCCCCGCAGGGAGGAGGTAGCAGCAAAAACGCCCTGGCCGGAGCCGGGGCGCTTTGTTTATGCGACGATGCCGTCGCTGATCAGCTGACGTTGGTCCAAGTGCCGTCCGGATTACGGCAGGCGGTACCCCGCATGGCTTGCGGCTGGCCATCGATGTAGACCCTGTGGGTGTAGTCGCGGCAATCGAGACCACCGCGCCGGTAGGGTTTGTCGGGCACGATCTCGCCGTAGCGGCCGTTGTCGGGATTGCGCCACTTGTGCGGCCGGCCTGACGGGCCACTTTCCCAGGCGTCGTACTCAGCCTGGCGGGCGAGTTCGCGATCGCGCGCATCGAGCCTGCGGCCGATCTCGTTGCCGGCGATGCCGCCGATCACGGCGCCAGCGAGAGTGGCCGCGGCCCGGCCGCCGCCCTTGCCGAACTGATTGCCGATCACGCCGCCGGCCACAGCACCGACCAGCGTACCGGTATCCTGATTGGTCTCGCAGCCGGTGAGCGCGAACGATCCCGCGACTACCAGAGTCAACACCACCCGCTTCATTGACAAACCTCCCCGATCGGCGCACGGCAGCGGCCGCGACGAGTCGCTATACGACAGCCAGCGCCGGATATCCCCCGGTAACCTGTAGAATCCGCAACCCGATTCGGGCGGAAGTGCGGCGTTTCACTCGCATTTTTCACGTACCGCCCCGCCAACGCGCTGTCAAACGGCCAGAGGCAGGGTCAGCCGCGCGCTCAGGCCGCCGGCCTGGGCACGCTGCAACTCCAGCTGGCCACCGTAGGTATGCGCCAAATCGGCAACAATGGAGTGGCCGAGGCCGGACCCAGGCTTGGTCTCGTCCAGGCGACGGCCGCGCAGAATGGGCTCGGCCAGCTGCTCAGGCGTCAGGCCGGGCCCGTCGTCGTCGACGCTGATCTGCAGCCAGCTCAAGGTGGCCGGAGCACCGTTGGACTGGGCTGGAACAGCGGTCAGCAGGACCTTGGTGCGGGCCCACTTGGCGGCATTGTCGAGCAAATTGCCCAGCATCTCCTCGAGGTCCTGGCGCTCGCCCTGGAAACGGGTGCCGGCGGGGCATTCCACGACAAAGGTGAGGTGACGGTCGCGGTAGATGCGCTCGAGCGCCCGGATGATGGATTCGGCGACGGGTCCTACCTCGGTGACGCGGCCGATTACGCCGATGCGGGCGGCCATGCGGGCCCGCTCCAGGTAGAGGTTGACCTGGGTGTGCATCAGCTCGGCCTGCTCGGCCACCTTGCGGGCGAGCGGCGAGGGATCGTCGCGGGCCTCGTTGACCATTACCGCCAACGGCGTCTTGAGGGCGTGGGCGAGGTTGCCGACATGGGTGCGGGCTCGCTCGACAATCTCCTGGTTGGACTTCAGGAGCGCGTTGAGTTCCTGCTGCAGCGGCTCGATCTCCTGCGGAAGGCCGCCGTCGAGGCGGACCGCCTCGCCGGAGCGGATGGCAGCGAGCCGTTGCTCGACCTTGTGCAGCGGCAGGAGACCGAAGCGGATCTGGAACAGTGTGACGGCCAGCAGTCCGACGCCGGCCAGCGCCAGCGACAACGACAGGCGGGTGCGGAACGAACCGAGGCTCGCCTCCATCTCGCCGAGCGTGCCGCCGACGGCCACCGAGTAGCGCTTGGCCTTCTTGCCTTCGCCGAACACGTAGATGGTTTCGGCGACGCGCAGCCACTGCTGCAGCGGCCCTTCCAGGTTGGCCCAGCGAATCTCGCGATCGTTGGGATCGATGTTGAACTCGCTGGGCAGCGGCAGGTCCGCACCGGCAAGCGAACGCGATTTCAGCGTGCGCGGAACCCGAGGCTCCGACGGCTTCATGTTGGCGGCCTTGGCGTCCGGCGGCTTGGACGGCGGCAACTTCACATCGAGCGGCTTGAACTGCCAATACCAGCCGGAATGGGTGATTTCAAACAGCGGCTCGCCGACGTCTTTGGGGTCGCCCGGCCCGTCCTCTCCGTGATCGATGCCGTCCTGGAGGATGACGGTCAGCAGCACGGACAGGCGCCGGTCGAAGCTGGTCTCGACCTCCGTGCGGTACAGCGAATAGATGATAGCTCCCGCAACCGGGAGGACGAGAAGGACCCACGCCGCCGCGGTGGCAAACAGCCGGAACGCGAGCGAGTTAGTTTTCATCACCCTCTTCGGAAAGCCGATAGCCGAGGCCGCGGATGGTCTTGATCATATGGGGCGGGATCTTCTTGCGCAGCCGGCCAATGAACACCTCGATGGTGTTGCTGTCGCGATCGAAGTCCTGCTCGTAAAGATGCTCGACCAGCTCAGTGCGGGAAACCACGCGCTCGTTGTGGTGCATCAGGTAGGCGAGCAGGCGGTACTCGTGCGAGGTGAGCTTAATCGGCTGGCCGTCGAGCGTGACACGCGCCGTCTTGGTGTCTAGCCGCAGCGGCCCGCACTCGATGTCGCTCTTGGCATGGCCGGAGGCACGCCGCACCTGGGCGCGGATACGGGCCAGCAGTTCCTCCATGTGAAATGGCTTCGACATGTAGTCGTCGGCGCCGGCATCCATACCGGCCACCTTGTCGCTCCAGCGGTCGCGCGCGGTGAGGATGATCACCGGCATGTTGCGCTCGGCGCGGCGCCACTGCTCAAGCACGCTGATGCCGTCCATCTTGGGCAGGCCGGTGTCGAGGATGACGACGTCGTAGGGCTCGGTCTCCCCGAGGAAGAAGCCGTCCTCGCCGTCGAAGGCGGCGTCGACGGCATAGCCGGCATCCGTCAGTGCCGTGACAAGCTGACGATTAAGATCGCGATCGTCCTCGACCACCAGTACGCGCAAGGTCCAAACCCTTTCCATTGTGGGGCGTGACCCCATAACGCAATTATACAGGCAGGCCCGTCGGTTCGGCTAGCAAGCCCGCCAGCTTCACTTGTTGAGGGCAATTTGCCACCGCTCTCGCGACGTTGTGGCGCGCATGCGGCCATAGATCGTCAAAACCGTGCCGATCACCCCGCCCAGAGCCTAGGCCACCAGTGGCACAGGGGCCGACGATCGGCAGCATGGTCGAGAGCGAGGTAATGATCACCCCCCAGACAGTCGGCAATGACCCCGCCCCCACGTGGCGGCAGGATGGCTTGGATCGGTCGCGCTGGTTGGTTCGGGTTGTGTAGACATGCTGGTGCTCTGCCTCGTGCCGTGTGGGCGGTGGCGGGATGGTGTTGGGCACCTGCTGGCGATCGATGGCAAGCGTGCGCTCCAGCGACGGTCGACGCGCGCAGCCAGCTTTTGGCTGTACCTCCCGCCCTTGGGGCGGGCGGCCAAAGGTGAGTGCACGGCATCGTGACTGCGCGGCGGTGGTTGAGCGCGGAACGGCGCGTGCGACGTCCGAGTTGATCCGGATCGGCTCTGTCATCACAGGAGGCCAACCATGGTGGCCGTCGATACGAACGCCGCAAGAGTGGTGCGGCAGCGCTCCACCCATCCCGAGGAATGGCTAAGCATTCTGCTTGCACTCGCCGCAGCCGCACTGGCGACAGGTTTCTTCTGGCTAGCTCCGAGCTTCCAGCCTGCTAGCGGCTTGGCCTGGTCGATCCCGGGATGGGCCGCGTTCGCCTATCTGTTCGTACAGATGTTGCTGCTGCTGGTATCGGCGAGCCAGATCCGGGTGCTGGGCGTGCTCGACTCGATCGTGTCGATCTTGCCCTTTGTTGCCGCTCTCGTGACCGCCATCGAGTGGATGCTGGGACACTTGCCGTTCTCGGCCTTCCAGCTGAATGCGCTGGCCATCATGCTCGCAGCCAGTCTCGGCGAGTTCCTGCTTACGATCTGGGTGCGGTTCGTGGTCAATCGCCGCACGATCGGCATCGACGCGAATTAGGTGCAAGGCGGTTGTTTAACTCCGCTGCAAGCAGAGCAGCGATGAACGAATGGGCGGCGTGGCAGCGTCGGCGGCGAAAGTAACGATGGCCAATCGGCGGCGAAGCTGGCGAACCCGCTGGCGGTGAACAGCCGCAGGCTGGACAGCACCGTCACAACGTCGGTGCCATGCAAGTCGGGATCGTCGAAATCGTTGCCGCAGCGGGTATCGCCCATTAACGGCTGGCCGCCAGCCCGTCTTCGCCCAGCCCACCGGAGCGCAGTGCTCGAGACGTCCAGAGTGTCGACGGTGGTGCCAACCGCATCCTCGATGTCGGTAGCGGTGAAGCCGGAGGTGGCCGCAAAGGTGGTGCCGTCAAAGGCGATGTTGCGGTCGTGGTCGGTGAAGCCAGGCGGGCGGCGGCAGGCCGCCAGCATGTCGCAAGGGCGGTGGTGCCGGTGTCAGGGTGGCCTTGGAGTGCGGGGGCAGCGTTTGCATGAAACGGACGCCGATGCCTGAAAAGCCCCAAGGTCGGGCGATAAACGATAGAGCCGGGTCGCTACGGCGAGCGCGGCCGAGCATCAACACACTAAGGCGGAGGCATCAGAATGATCGCAGGGTCGTGTCATTGCGGGGCCGTACGCTGGACCTTCAAGGGCGTGCCAGACACCGCTACGGCCTGCAGTTGCACCGTGTGCCGGCGCTATGGAACGCTGTGGGCCTATGACTTCGAAGGCGAGGGCATAGCAGTGTCCGGCCCGACCAGCGTCTACATGCCAGTAACGGACATCGGCTTTCATTTCTGTCCGAGTTGCGGTGGCCTGGCTTACTGGCGAGCAGTTCGCCAAAGGGACGACGGCCGTCGCCGCATTGCCGTCAACCTGCGAATGGCGGAGGACCCGCAAGTGGTGGGCGGTATCGCGGTGAGTCGCCTGGACGGGTTCGGCGACTGGAACGAAGTCCGCGATGGCCGCTGCGTGAAGGACGTGTGGTTCTAGGCGAGCAAGGGGCAACCGGCTGCCCACACCCCCGACCCTAAGCCGGGACAGGGAGATGCTCAGGCACAGGTTGAAGCAGCGGCCGTCGAGACAGGCTCGATCTCGCCGCTATCCGGGTTTGGCATTGGCAGTTCCCTGTGAAACCGACGACGGTGGTGGGTTGCCCAATGATGCGTAAGCTGTTGCAGACGTCAGACCCTGAGGATCGGGCGATGTTCGATTTCCTGGAAAAGTACTTTGCGTATCGGCGACTGAAACCTGTCGTTGCCGTGCTGCCGATGCAGCTGGCAAAGTCGTTCGGCTCAGCCAGGCACTACACGTTGCCTCAGGCCAGGCGAGCCATCGCAGACCTGAAAATGAGCACCCGCGCAGCGCCCTCCGCACTGGCGGCCGCATGCACGCTACAGGAGCTGGAGACGGGTGGCGCGGGCGTGTCGGCTGAGGACTATCGGCGATTGCGCTCGGAGCTGGCCGAGCTATTCAGCCTGGCGAGGGCCGACTTCACCATGGAGAACCTGCAGAGCCGGCAGTTCAACGCACACCATCCGGCGCCTGAGAACGTGTACGCGACGGGGGGGCATCCTTAGCCCTCAATCCCTGGTATTTCGCCGGCGCGAAATTCCGGGATGACAAAATGCGCGTGGCGCGACCTACGCGGCGGCGTCGGGGGAAAGGTCGAAGGCGACCTGGCCGTCGCGGCGGCCGGTCCGCTCGCAGGGCGTCGTCGCTGTCGAGCGCTTGAGGAGCAGGTGTTTGCCTTTCTGGGCGGCCATTGGCGGGCTCCTGGCGGGATGGGGCGGAGATGGGGTGGTGGGCAGTAGGCAGTAGGGAAGGGATGGCAGTGGCAGCCGGCTGCAAACGGCTTATTGCCTGCTGCCTTGGTGTCGGACGGGTCCGATACCGGAACGACGATCACGAAACCTGCACGTGCATTTGAACGGCCGGGCCGGTCACTGCGTCAAACCGGGTGAGGGCGCGCGCGTATCTGCTGGAACATCGCACGCCCCGTCCGGAGCTTGCCTGACGCATGAAGCGATACATTCACATAGCCAAGCTTGCCGTGGCGCTGGTCGCGTTCGCCAACGGCACCGCCGGGCTTGCTGCATCCAAGCGCACCTGGCAAGCCTTGGGCGGAAGGCCGGCGGTGGCCGAGGCGGCCGATAGCAACGCAGCACGGGTGCGGGTGCAGCGGTTGCCGCGCGTGCCGCGCCGCGAACCGTTTGAGGCGGGGCCAATCGCAGAAACGGCGACCAGCGCGGACGCGTGACTGGCAAGGCCGACACTTGCCAATAGAGCCTTGCCGCCTGAGATGAAAGCAGCTGCGCAGCTTGTGAGTGAGGCGAGAAGACGAATGGCCGCTGCAATCAAGCTCAAGAGAACCTAGCCGATTTGATCCCGGAGCTTGGGCTACGCGCTCGGCGCGATGAGGGGTCCTTATCCGCCAGCTCGGCCTGGCGACGGCCAAGCGCGAGGCTCATGCCGGCCCAGACCGCAGCCAGCGGCACGGTGAGGAGCGCAACCGTCGACATGCCCACGCCAAGGCTCTTGGCAAGGCTGCCGAACACCCAGCCGCTGGCGGCGTCACCGCCGCGGAACACCACTGTGTCGATGAAGTTTTGCGCCTTGTACTTGTCCTCAGTCGGCACCACCGTGAACAGCACGCGCAGCGCCGGGTTGGCGATGGCGAATGTGACGGCGCGCTCGATGATCATCACACCGACGATGACGGCCGCGACGGGAGCGGCGGCCAGCGCCAGCAGACCGAGCAGTCCCGATATTGGCAGCGCCGCCGCAGCCACGCCGATGCCGACACGCTGCAGCAGCCGGGCGGTCACCAGCACCTGACCCAGAATCGTCAGCGTGTTTACCGCAAGGTCCATGCGAGCAAACAGCTGCACCCGGTCGGTGGCAACCGTATAGGCCGCGCCGATGATGCGCGCCTGCTCGAAGTAGAAGAAGGTGCCGATCAGGTTGGCGATCAGCACCCACAAAGCGATGCGAAACAGGTACGGCGAGCGCCATACGTGCACCGCGCCCGCCAGCAGGCCGCCTTGCGACAAATGCTCGTCCTGCGTCGTCGCGGTGCCCATGGCAGTGCGCAGCGCCTGCGCCGCAGCCAGCGCACCGCACAGCAGGCCGGCCGACACCAGCAGCAGGTTGGCCGTTCCAAGAACGTGCACAAGACTTTGCGTGATGAGCGGGCCAGAGATGGCACCGATGCTGCCGCCGGCTGCAATCAGGCCATACAGGCGTTTGGCATCGTCGCTGGAATACGTGTCGGCCATCGTGCTCCAGAACAGCGAGACGGCGAACAGGTTAAAGACGCTGACCCAGACGAAAAACATGCCGGCCACATAGACGCTTGCATTGCCGATGCTGAACAGGCCCCAGAAGATCACCAGGTTGAGCACGAAGAAGGTGTAGATGACCATCACGATGCGCCGCTTCGCCAAGCGCGATGCGACCCAGCCGAACAGAGGAACGACCGCCAGCATGACGAAGAAGACGATGACGAACAGCGTCTGCAGCCACTCGCGCCCAACCCTGACCCCCATTTCCTCGCGCACCGGGCGGATCACGTAATAGGCGGCGAGAACGCAGAAGAAGAAGGCGAAGGAGGAGAGCAGCTGAGGAATCTCGCGGCGCTCGACGATCACTATGCGACCGATCAGTTGCTCGAGCCAGCCGGCGGTGCTCGGTGTCGTCTCCTGCATATGCGCTGGCTCCCCATTGCTATGTTTGCCTCCACGGCAGCATACCTCAACCGCCGACGCAAAGTGCTCTTGCCGGTTCCGCAACGGCGCGGAAGCGGGCGATGCCCCAATAGGTCTCGCCGTCGGGGGGGGCGACGGGCCTTAGTCATGGCGCAGGTTCACCAGGCGGTGGCCGTCGTGGGTCAGGGCGTGGCCGTGCCGGGCGGCGCGGGCAGCGGCTATGATCTCGTGCACTTCGCTGCGGCTCTTTGTCTGCGACGACACATGCAAGGCGATGCTGTGCTCGCTGCTGGCTCGCTGGCGGTGCTCCAATCCCGATGCCTGCACCGCGCGCTCGATTGCGGCGGCGAGGCCAGACGCGCGCCTCGGACGCAAGGCGGCAGCGGCTGCGACTGGACGTCCCGCCCCCGGGACGGTTCGACGGCGTCGGGGGGTATTCCGCGTGATCCGCGATGGTTATCTTGGCGGTGCCGAGGCGTTCGACCTCTTGGCCGCTCATGCCCTTGAGCGCGCCACCCGAGCCTCGCTCGATCAGTCGTTTTAGCATGCCGAAGATTGCGAGCAGGCGCCGGCTCACAGTGTGCCGCGCCTGCAGGGTATCGTTCGCCGCCGGCGCTCCGGACGCACCGGCCTGCGTCGCGGTGGATAAGTCGTGGCCTCACGACAAATTTGTTGCACAAGAGCCTCGCTCGGGCTGCATCGAAGGGCTCTGCGGCAGCGTGCGCTTGCTCCGCTGCAACTGACGCTACAGTACTAGGGCGCGCGGCGGGCGGCTCAAACCACCAGCACATCGAGGGCCACTGGCGGACGCGCCCGCAGCGTGCAGCTGACGGGCGAAGTTGCTTCACCCCATGCCGCCAGCTCGCGCAGCTGCGCTTCGGGAACGCCGTCGGCGCCGATCTTGACCGACATGCGCAGGTTGCCGAGCGCCGTCGGCGCATCGCCAATGCCGACCAGACCGCGCGCGTCGGATTCGCTGTCGACCTTCACTTCGAGCGTGTTAAGGGCGATGCCTTGCATGGCCGCGCGCATGGCGATGACGGTGGCGGCACACGAGGCGATGCCGGCGCGAAGCAACCAGCCGGGGTTGCAGCCCTCAGCCTTGCCGCCCAGCGGCTCCGGCATGTCGGTGATAGCCCGCTCTGACCCGGGTCCCGACACTTCGCATGACAGGCCATCGCGCCACGCCGCGGTTGCCCGTGCGTTGCATGTTTTGGCGGCCGCCGGTTTTTCCAGGAACAGCCGCTTGGCACGCTCCAGGGATGCACGCGCTGCAAGATTGGACATGTGTCGCTCCTTATTTCGTTCCGGCCACCACGATGAACTCGCCCGGCACCGCGTAGCCGTCGCCGGTCCGGTAAGCTTCGATCGATGCGAGGTAGTCCGCGTAGGCTTCCGTCTTCATGGACTCCGTGAAGCGGCTGTGGGCGAGCGCTACGGGACCGCCGACGAAGGCCGCCTCGCAGGCTTGCGCGGCGCTGGCGTAGTCGAGCGTCGTGCGGAATCGCCGGCTGCGGATGTTGCCGAAGCCGGCAGCGGTGCAAGCGTGCTCGAGGCAATGGCCGGTGCCGATGCGGAAGAACATCGGGCAGACTTCGGATTGCACGCGCGCATCGACGATCGGGAAGATATCGGCCCAGCCGCAGTTGCGGCGCTCGCCCCACACGGCTGACACGGCGCGGCCGCCTGGCTTGAGAACGCGATGCATTTCGCTGACGGCGCGTTCAGCATCAGGTGCATACATCAGGCCCAACGCACACAGCACCGCATCGAAGGCGCCGCTCTCGCATGCGAGATCCTCCGCATCCATGCGCTGGAAGCTGCAGTTGCCGATGCCGTTGGCTCGCGCCAGCGCACGCGCGGTTGCAATCATGTCCTCGGAAATGTCGGTGCCCAGGACTTCACCCGCGGGGGCGACGGCCTTGGCGGCGCGAAACGTCACCAGGCCGGTGCCGCAGGCGACATCGAGCACCCGCTCACCCGGCCGCAGATCGGCCATCGCCAGGAGTGCAGTTTGCGCCGGCTGCAGCTGCGCCTGCCACGAGCGCTCGTAGTGGGCCGCGGCCTTGTCCCAGCCGTAACGTTGCACCCGCTTTTGCAGTCTCGTGTCCA
>DASTOW010000176.1:0-10354 GCA_035762425.1 Hyphomicrobiaceae bacterium
GGAGCAGTCGACCTTCTGCGCCAGCAGCTCGACGGCGCCGGCCTTGTCGTGCCGTACCACCAGGATGTCGGGGCGCATGGCGTTGAGCGTCATGGCCGTGTCGATCAGCGTCTCGCCCTTGGAGACGGACGAGTTCGACACGTTCATGTTCATGACGTCGGCGCCGAGGCGCTTGCCGGCCAGCTCGAAGGAGCTCTGCGTGCGCGTCGAAGCTTCGAAGAATAGGTTGATCAAGGTGCGCCCGCGCAGGACGTCACGCTTCTTGATAACCTGGCGATTGCTTTCGGCGGCCTTGTCGGCGAGGTCGAGCAGCGCCACAATCTCGCCAGCCGAAAGCCCGTCGCACGTCAGCAAGTGCCGGCGCGCGAAGATAGTTTGGACGATGGAGCTTGTCATTAAAGTCGTGCCTATACGCCGACTCATGAGTGGCGGCAAGGCGGCATGTCGACAAAGGCGGGTAATGATGTTTACGAGTGCGGCGGTGTTGCTAGGTTGACCGTGTTAGCTGGGATTCGAGGCACCATGGACGACACGTTTGTCACACACGACGTCCTTAACCAGAGCCCGGTGCTGGAAGATGTGAACCTGTTCAGCTCCGACCGGCCGCTGATGGAGGCGGTGCTGCGCGAAGGGGCGGGCCACGCAGCCAAGCGGCTGGCGGCCTTCGGCCAGGTCTGCGGCAGCGCCGAGGCTCTCCAACAGGGCCGCCTTGCCAACGACAATCCGCCGCTTCTCAGAACCTTCGACGCGAAGGGCCGGCGGCTCGACATCGTCGAATTCCACCCTGCCTATCACGCCTGCATGGAGATCAGCGTCAAGCAGGGGTTGCACTGCTCGGCCTGGGACCATCTGGCCAATCCGGACGCCAAGCCTGCCCCCGGGGCGAACGTGGCGCGCTCGGCTGCAAGCTACATGGCGACCCAGATGGAGGCTGGCCATCAATGTCCAACCACCATGACCAATGCCGCAGTGCCGACCCTCCTGCTCGAGCCGGACATTGCCAAGTGGTGGATCCCTAAGATTCTGTCGCGCGAGTACGACAAGAACTTCAAGCCGGCCGACCAGAAGACAGGCGTCACCATCGGCATGGGCATGACGGAGAAGCAGGGTGGTACGGACGTGCGCGCCAATACCAGCCGAGCCGCACCTGTGGGCAACGGCGGTCCGGGAGCCCAATATCTCATCACCGGTCACAAGTGGTTCATGTCGGCGCCGATGTGCGATGCCTTCCTGGTGCTGGCGCAGGCGCCGGGCGGACTGTCCTGTTTCTTGCTGCCGCGCTTCCTGCCCGACGGCACGGTCAACGCTCTCCATTTCCAGCGCCTGAAAGACAAGCTCGGCAATCGCTCCAACGCCTCCTCCGAGGTCGAGTTTCGCCTGGCACATGCTTGGCTGATCGGCGAGGAGGGGCGCGGCGTTCCCGCCATCATCGAGATGGTGACGGGCACCAGGCTCGACTGCGCGGTGGCCTCGGCCGGACTGATGCGCTGGGCCCTCGCCAATGCCATTCACCACTGTCGGCATCGCGCGGTATTCGGCAAGCGGCTGGTCGATCAGCCGCTGATGGCGCAGGTTCTGGCCGATCTCGCACTCGACGTGGAGGCCGCGACGGCGCTGTGCTTCAGGCTGGCGCGGAGCTTCGATCGCGCCGCCGACGAGAACGCGGCGGCCTGGCGCCGCATGATGACGCCGGTCACGAAATACTGGGTTTGTAAGATGGCGCCGGCATTCGGCTACGAGGCCATGGAGTGCCTGGGTGGCAACGGCTACGTCGAGGAGGGGCCGATGGCCCGGCTCTATCGCGAGATGCCGCTCAATGCCATCTGGGAAGGGTCAGGCAACGTGATGGCGCTCGACCTGCTGCGCGTCCTGCAGCGCGAGCCGGAGACAGCCGGGGTGGTGATGGATGACTTGAGCGCCGCAGTCGGCGACGATGCGCACCTGCAAGCGCACCTGGGGCGTGTGCAAAAGCTGCTGCACGAGCCGAGGTTGCTCGACAAGCGCGGCCGGGACCTGGCTGAAGCGCTGGCTTTGCTGGCAGCGGGCACGATCCTGCGTGCACACGCACCCGCGTATGTGGCCGACGCGTTCATCGCCACACGCATGTCGGGTGCGGGACGCCTGACCTACGGACAGGGGCTCGACTGGGCGGATACCCGCTCGATCGTCGAGCGGGCCTACCCTGAATGACACCGAGGGCTTAGCTCTGGGCGACCCGGCGGCTCATGGCCTTGACGATTTCGCCGAGTGACTCAATGAAGTCGCCACGCTGATCGGCGCGCAGCACCGACAAGATGCGCTGGTCGACTTTGGCGGCAATCGGTCGCACCGAGCCGAGGGCAGACTTTCCCTTGGCTGTTAATCTCACGGCATACATGCGGGCATCGGTGCGGGTGCGCTTGCGTTGCAGCAGGCCTTTTTTCACCAGCCGCCGGACGATGTCGGCCAGCGTGGATCGGTCCACGCCCGTCTGCTCGACAAGGCCAGTCTGAGAGATGTCGGGATTCTGGTGCACGCTGCTCAAGATGGCGTACTGGCGCGGCGTCAGCTCGGTGCGCACCGTCTCGTTGGCAAACAGTACCTCTGCACACTGACCGGCCCGATGCAGCAGATGCAATGCCGAGTTGTCGAGTTGGCGATCCTGCTTCATGAGAAAATTCTCCGCGACATGATGGGGTGTTTGGGCAAACGGGCCGAGAGCGGCAAATCCGTCGCGGCGCGCGGTGTCATGTCGTCCGGTTTCGGACAAGTTGCGCGCGCGCTCAAATCACGGATTTGTCAGACAGCCGACCAAGGCGTCGAGCGCTCGAAAAAATGCACGATGTGGGCGAACTCTAGGCGCGGCGGCCGGCGATCAGGCGCAGCGAGCGCGAGAAAAAGTCGCGGCGAGCCAAAATCAGGATCACCCATGTCGTGGCCAGCATGAACAGCAGCGGGTGGAAGAACCAGGCGAGCGCCGCCATCGCGTGGTAAAAAGAGCGTATGCCGCTGTTGGCATGTTCGGCAGCAAGCCCCACCAATCTTGCCGTGCGTTCGGCGTGATCCTCGCGCACCGCGCCATCGGTTGCGCCGGGTTCCGGAGTTGCACCGATCATGATGGAGGCATAGTGCGAAAGTCGAAATGCCCAGGCGAACTTGAAGAACGCGTAGACGAATATGCCCATGATGAGCAGCTGTTTTGCCGCCCATACCACGGGCGTTGCATGCATTGCTAGGGGCAGGGCATCGAGCAGGTATTGCAGGCGCTCGGCGCCGCTACCCAATGTCGCGGTCAGTCCGCCGACCGCGATCGCACTGGTCGAGGCGAAGAAGGCGTTGCCCTGGCCAAGGTTGCCGAGCAGGATGGTGTCGATCGTACGGTTGTCGCGGCCCGCCATGTTCAGCATCCAGCGCAACCGTTGCTGCTGGACTGCGCCGGTCAGACTGCGACGCTCGAGCCCAGCGCGACTGACGATCAACCGATAGATGCCGATCGCCAGAAAGAAATAAGTGACGGCGATAACGTCCAACGGTGCCGCCAGGCTCTCCAGGCTCATCGCGACCATCCCCTCGGCTGAGCTCGTTCATGATGGAAGTCCATCAGAAATGCGAACCCTGCGCCCAACTCAAAGTGACAGAACTGCTGGCCTCAGCCCACGTACTGTCCGCGCGCACACCGCCGTCAGACGTCGAACAGCTTCAGCCGGTCGAGCGCACTCTGCAGGATCAACGTGGCGGCGACCTTGTCAATCACCTGCGCGCGCCGCTTGCGGGATGCATCGGCCTCTAGCAGGGAGCGCTCGGCGGCCGCCGTCGTCAGGCGCTCATCCCAGAGCAAGATGGGGCGTGGTGAAAGCTTGCCGAGGTTGCGTGCGAAGGCGCGAGTGGCCTGGGCGCGGGGCCCCTGCGAGCCGTCGAGGTTGAACGGCAGCCCAATGACGAAGCCGCCGATGCTATGCTCGGCGGCCAGAGCCAGCAGGCGCTCGGCATCGGCTGTAAAGCGCGTGCGCGGCAGCGTGGTGAGCCCCGAGGCGATGCTGCGGGTGACATCAGACAGGGCGAGACCAAGCGTCTTGGTGCCGAGGTCGATGCCGATCAGCCGGGCGCCGTCGGGCAGGGCCCTGGCAAACGCCTCGGCCTCCAGTAGCGCAGGCTGGCTGTCGCCGTCCGCCGCCATGCAATCCGGGTTCCGCGCCGATCTTTGTGTGTTGTTGTAGCCTTGCGCCCGCTTATACTCCGGCCGCTGCCCGCGCCATAGTGTCGAGGAGCTGTTCGCGCATGAAGATTGTCTGGTTCGGCCACTCCTGCTTTCGCCTCGAGATTGGCGCCAGCGTGCTGCTGATCGACCCGTTCCTGAAGGGCAACCCGACTTTCGAGGCATCGGGCATCGCCTGGGACGAGGCGACCAAGGGCGTCACCCACGTGGCGCTGACGCACGGCCATTCCGACCACGTCGGCGATGCCGGCGAGATCTGCAGCAAGCGCGGCGCTACGCTGTTTGCCACCTTCGAGCTCGCCATGTTCGTCAATGGCAAGGGGGCGGAGAAGCTGGAGCCCATGAACACCGGCGGCACCGTGGCCGCCACCGATTTCGACGTCACGCTCGTTGCGGCGCTGCACTCCTCCTCGCTGGATGGTGTCTACCTCGGCAATCCGAACGGCTTGATCGTGCGCCCCAAAGACGGCAAGACGCTCTATCATATGGGCGACACCGACATGTTCGGCGGCATGGCGCTGATTGCCGAGTTCCATCGCCCGCAGATCGGCATCGTGCCGATCGGGGATCGCTTCACGATGGGTGCCCGCTCGGCCGCCTATACCTGCAAGACGTTCTTCAACTTCGAGATGATTCTGCCCTGCCACTATGGAACATTCCCGGGAATGCTGGATCCGGATGCCGACAGATTCGTTGCCGAGATGAAGGATCACAACGTCATCGTGCCCAAGGTGGGCCAGACGGTCACGGTTTGAGACCCATATGCTAAGGGCGGCGGGCGGCGCGCCGCAGAGGCAGGAGTAACGCGTACATGCCCGAGTCCAACGGCGGCCCAGGTTGGTCCGAGCCGCGCGAACCTATGAGGTCCGGGCCGGTGCCGGGTAGCCTCGGCGCATCGATGCTGGGGGACAACGGCGTGGTGCTGTGGTCCTATACGGCGACCACGTTCCTCTCTGCGCTGCTGCTGTTCTCGATCCAGCCGCTGTTTGCCAAAATGGTGCTGCCGGTGCTCGGTGGCTCGCCCTCCGTGTGGGCGGTGGCGGTGTTCTTCTTTCAGGCCGCGCTGCTGGTCGGCTACTGCTATGCGCATGTCCTGATCGCCAAGGTGCCGGCGCGTACGACCGGATTTATCCACCTATGCGTGTGCGTGGTCGCGCTGGTGTGTCTGCCGATCGGGCTACCGAGCGGCTGGAGCGAGCCTCCGCCAGGCCAGCCCTATCTGTGGCAGATCGGCTTGTTCACCGTGGCCATCGGCCTGCCGTTCCTCGCCGTCTCTGCCAACGCCCCCCTGCTGCAGGCATGGTTTGCACGCACCGGGCATCCACATGCCAACGACCCGTACTTTCTGTATGCGGCGAGCAACCTCGGCAGCCTGATCGCCCTGCTGGCCTACCCGTTCGTGCTGGAGCCGGCGTTTGGCCTCAAGGCGCTGAGCGGCTTCTGGGCAATCGGGTTTGCGCTGCTGATCGCGGCCATCGGCGGGGTGTTCATGCTGATGCTGCAAAGATCTGCGCGCCTGAGCGTACCGGCAGCAGCCGCAAAGGCCGCGATCGAGAACGCAGCCCCCCATCCGACCTGGGCTGACCGGCTGGGCTGGGTGGGGCTGGCACTGGTGCCATCGGCTCTGCTCACCGCATTCACAACGCACGTGACGACCGACGTTGCGTCGGCGCCGCTGCTATGGGTGCTGCCGCTGGCACTGTATCTGCTGACCTTCGTGCTGGTGTTCCGCGACCGTTCGCTGATCCCGCGCGAATTGCTGCTGGCACTTCACCTGGTCAGCGTGGGAGGGGCGCTGTGGGTGCTGTCGCAGACCAAGCACGAGGGCTGGATGCTGACGGCGCTGACGGGCGTCACCGTGTTTTTCATGTCGGCCATGGTGGCGCATCGCACGCTCTACGAGGCGCGGCCGGCGGCGCGGTACCTGACCGAGTTCTACCTGTGGATGGCGCTTGGAGGCGCGCTCGGCGGATTGTCGGCGGCGCTGATCGCGCCGCGGGTGTTCAGCGAGGTGTTCGAATATCCGCTGCTGCTGGCGCTGTCGATGGCCTGCAGGCCGGGTGTGTTTAGTGTGGCCGCGATGCGTCGCGCTGGCGGCAGCCTGGCCAGTTTGCTTGGCTCCGTGCTGCCGATCCCTGCCGAGTGGAAGACGCCAGAGCTCACGGGGCAGGATAAGGAGCGGCTGCTGATGGCTTGGCTGCTGTTCGCGGCCGGCCTGCTCGTGATCTACTGGGTACCCTGGGCGATGCCCAAACTTGGCATCCGGCTGGCCGACTGGGGCACAACGCCGGTGGTGGTCGGCATTCTGGTGGCCGTCCTTGTGCTCGATCTGTTTAGCCCGCCGCGCCAGCTGCTGGCGGCGCTGTTGGTATTCTGCGCGCTGATCTGGTTGCCCTCGGGCGTCAAGCGCGGCGAGGCGCAGCGCAGCTATTTCGGCGTCTACCGCGTGCAGTCCTCCGGCGACGGCCAGTACCACACGCTGATCCACGGCACGACCTTGCATGGTGCGCAGCGCGTCCGCAACGATCTCGATGAGCTCGTGCACGATACCAAGCCCGCCACCTACTACTATGAGGGCAGCCCGATGGCGCACACCATCGCCCTCGTTCGCGAGCGGGTCGGAGAAGGCAAGGGACGCTACGGCGTGACCGGGTTGGGTGCCGGGTCGCTTGCCTGTCACTCAAAGCCCGGCGAGGCCTGGCGCTTCTTCGAAATCGATCCCGTCGTTATCGGCATCGCCAGCAATCCGAAAAACTTCACGTTTCTGCAGAGCTGCCAGCCCAAGCCCGACATCGTGCTCGGCGATGCGCGGCTGACCATGGCCAAGGAGAAGAATGAGAGCTTCGATCTGATCATCGTCGATGCCTTTTCCTCCGACGCCGTGCCGGTGCACCTGATGACGGCGGAGGCGATCCGCCTCTATCTCGACAAGGTGAAGGAGAACGGCATCGCCTTGCTGCACATCTCCAACCGCTATCTGGACCTCGACTCGGTGTTGGGTGCAACCATCAAGGCGGTGCCCGGTGCGCACGGCCTGATAATCTCCGACGATACGGCCGACGGCAGTTACGCGCAGTCGACCTCCACGGTGGCGCTATTTGCCAAGAGCGAGGAGGCGCTGGAGCCGTTCCGCAAGCTGGAGACCGTTATGGAGCTGGACGCCAATGGTCTGAGGCCCTGGACCGACGACTACTCGGACATCCTGGGCCCGTTCATGACCAAGCGGGGCTACAAGTGGGGTACGGCCGAGTAGCCTTGCCTAGCGCACGCAGATGATGCTGGCCCCCGTCACCTCGGCCAGCTTGGCGGGCGCGGAGGGAAACACGGCGTCGGCCGTGCCGGCTGCAGCCCACACGGTGTCGAAGGCGAGCAAGGTCTCGTCCATGAAGGTAGCAAGCGGCGTGTCATGGCCGAGCGGCGGGATGCCGCCGATGGCAAAGCCGGTCACGCCGCGCACGTAGTCCGCGTCCGGCCGCTTGAGTGCCTCGCCGAGGTGACGCGCGACCGCCTTTTCGTCGACCCGATTGGCGCCCGACACCAGCAGCAGGTAGGGCTTGCCTGATTGGGCGCCACGAAACACCAGCGACTTGACGATCTGGGCGACCGCGCAGCCGCAGGCGGCGGCCGCCTCCTCGGCGGTGCGCGTGCTCTGCGGCATGTGGCGCACCTTGCCGACCAGACCCTTTGCCTCGATGGCTGCCTGCACCCTCTGGGCTGCCGGCTTCAACTCGCTCATGCCGAATTTTCCCTCTCATCACGTTCTACCGGCGCGGTTGCACCATGCCACCCGCGCGGCTATGAGTGCAGCGCACATATTGGCATTCCAGCCGGACAGGACGAAGGATGCAAGTCGACGAGGCGACCGTGCGGCGCATTGCGCGGCTGGCGCGGATCAAGGTCACGGATGCGGAGGCCAAGGCGCTGGAGACGGAGCTTTCCGGCATCCTCGGCTGGGTCAAGCAACTCGACGAGGTCGACGTTAGCAACGTCGAGCCCATGACGCGTGTGATGCCGATGACGCTCAGGAAGCGCGAGGACAAGGTGACCGACGGGGAGATCGCCGAGCAGGTGCTGGCCAACGCGCCGCAGCGCGAGGGCGACTTCTTTGTGGTGCCGAAAGTGGTGGAGTGAGCTGGGTGCTGACATGGCCATTACCGTTGCCATCGAAAGTCCACTGCATGACGAGGTGCGCCAGCTCATCGGCGAGCTGAACCAGGCGCTCTTGGCGCTTACGCCGGCCGAGTTCTGCTACCACATGACCGCCGATGAAATGGCGCGCCCCGATACGACGGTATTCGTCGCTCGCGCGAGTGGTGCAGCGATCGCCTGCGGCGCGCTGCGCCGCCACGACAGTGGGATTGGCGAGGTCAAGCGCATGTATACACGGCCCGCCCACCAGGGCTGCGGAATCGGCGGGCAAATTCTCGAGGCGATCGAGGCGCTGGCGCGCCGCGAGGGCATCTGCCGCCTCGTGCTGGAGACAGGCGACCGTCATCCCGCAGCGTGGCGCCTGTATGAGCGCGGCGGCTTTGCGCGCTGCGGTGCCGTGCTCGATTATCCGGACTCGGGCTACTCGGTGTTCTACGCCAAGACGCTCGCCCCAGAGAGGACGTTGGCGTCGTGAGCGAACTGACCAAATTGACCCTGGCGCAGGCGCGCGCCGGCCTGGCGCAGAAGGACTTCTCAGCGGTCGAGCTGACGCAAGCGTTCCTCGATGCCATCGCAGCCGGCAACCGGTCGCTCAACGCCTATGTGCTGGTGACGAGTGAGCATGCGCTCGCCCAGGCCAAGGACAGCGATGCGCGCCGCGCAGCCAACAAGGCCAGGCCCCTGGAGGGACTGCCGCTCGGCATCAAGGATCTCTATTGCACGAAGGGCGTACGTACGACGGCGTGCTCCCACATCCTGGGTGAGTTTACGCCGACCTATGAGTCGACCGTGACGCAGAACCTGTGGGATGCGGGCGCCGTCATGCTGGGCAAGCTCAACAACGACGAGTTTGCGATGGGCTCGTCGAACGAGACCAGCCGCTTCGGGCCGGCAGTCAATCCCTGGCGGCGCAAGGGCTCCAACGTGGCACTGGTGCCGGGCGGCTCGTCCGGCGGATCGGCGTCGGCGGTGGCGGCTGACCTATGCCTTGGCGCGACTGCAACCGACACCGGCGGCTCGATCCGGCAGCCGGCCGCGATTACCGGTACGGTCGGCATCAAGCCGACCTATGGACGCTGCTCGCGCTGGGGTATCGTCGCCTTTGCCTCCTCGCTCGATCAGGCCGGACCGATCGCCAAGACGGTGCGCGATTGCGCCATCCTGCTGCGCCACATGGCGAGCGTCGATGCCAAGGATTCGACCTCGGTCGACATGCCGGTGCCGGACTACGAGGCGGCCGTAGGACAAAGCATCAAGGGCTTGAAAGTCGGTGTGGCCAAGGAATACCGCATCGACGGCATGCCGAAGGAGATCGAGGGGCTCTGGCAGCAGGGCATCGCCTGGCTGACGGCGGCCGGCGCCACCATGCACGATATCTCGCTGCCGCATACGAAATACGCGCTACCCGCCTATTACATCGTTGCGCCGGCCGAGTGCTCGTCCAACTTGGCGCGCTACGACGGCGTGCGCTACGGCGCGCGCAAAGAGGCGGACGAGCTGATCGACATGTACGAGGACACACGCGCCACAGGCTTCGGTGCCGAGGTGCGCCGGCGTGTGCTGATCGGAACCTACGTGTTGTCTGCCGGCTATTACGACGCCTACTACCTGAAGGCGCAGAAGGTGCGTACGCTGATCGCGCGCGACTTTGAGGAAGCCTATCGCAAGGTGGACGTGATCCTGACCCCCACCACGCCGGGGCCAGCCTTTGGGGTCGGCGAGGTATCGGGCGATCCGGTGCAGATGTATCTGAACGACATTTTCACGGTAACGGCCAACATGGCGGGCGTGCCCGGCATCTCGGTGCCCGCGGGGCTGTCGTCAGAAGGCACGCCACTTGGCCTGCAGCTGATCGGCAAACCGTTCGACGAGACAACGCTGTTCCGTGCCGGCCAGATCATCGAGGATGCGGCGGGACGGTTCGCGGTGCCCGAGCGGTGGTGGGCGTAGAGCCGGTTCTACAGCGCTGAGACTGCTCTCTTGGCCGGACGCAATGCCCACGCTTGCCAT
>DASTOW010000177.1:0-6291 GCA_035762425.1 Hyphomicrobiaceae bacterium
AGCGCGAACAGCGAGCCGTGCGCCAGGTTGATCTGCTCCATCAGCCCCAGGATCAGCATGAAGCCGAGCGCGATCAGGGCAAACAGCAATCCCAGCGTCATGCCGTTGACCAGATGCGGCAGCAGATTGAGCAGCGACATGATCGGGTGGTCTCGTGCCTTTCGTCTGGCTCTGCCGGTCGTCACGGGCAGAGCTGAGGGGCAGCCCAATGCGTCAGGCCCCGCAGCTCACCCGCAGCCCAATCCTCTCCCCATAGCGTATAGGGGAGAGGGTTTTGTCTTACAGCTCGAAGCTCGGCACCTCGGCGTCGGGCTTCAGCTTGCACTTGGTCGGCGCCGCATCGTCGAGCGCATTCTTCGGCTCCGTCCAGCTCAGGATCTCGAACAGGTCGGACTTGTCCTTGGGCTTCATATTGCGACGCGCCAAGTAGATGGTCTGCTGCACCTGATGCGTGACCGGGTCGATGTAGGCATCGAAGTGCTGCATGCGGTCGGCGGCCGTCATCTTGGCACCTTCGAGCTGCTTGATGACCTTGAGGTTGTTGGTCGATCCGGCCCGCTCGATGGCGCGCAGCAACTCGCGCGTCGCCACGTAGCCGTTGTAGGACACGTTGCCCGGCACCGGGATCGGCGACTGCGGATAGGCGGTTTGCCAGCGCTGCACGAACTGCTCGACGCCCGGCAGCGGCAGGTAGTGATACCAGGTGGTGCCGAACACGCCAAACAGCGTCTCGGGTGCGCCCCAGATGTCGGGCCAGTCCTGCTGGTTGTTGATCCAGGCCGCCTTGTCTTCGAGCTTGAGGTCGGCCACCTGCTGGCGCAGCGCCTTGATGTCGTCGCCGCCGACGGCGGTCGCCACCACGTCGGGCTTGGCCTGCTGCACCTTCAACAGATAGGACGCGAAGTCGCGCGTGTTCTGGGGGATCAGCAGGTTGTCGATGATCTGCCCGCCGGCCTTCTCGACCTGCTCCTTGGTGGCGGCCGAGGTGGTGTGTCCCCACACGTAATCGTTGGTGAGCAGCAGCCACTTCTTGCCGATCTTCTCCACCGCGTTCTGCACCGCGGCCTTGGAGAAGTTGGTGCCGTTGCCGTCGAACACGAACTTCACGCGCGAGCAGTTATCGCCGGCCTCGCTCGGCGCTGAGGAGTTGGTGTTGAGATAGATGGTGCCGTACTTGTTGGCGACCTGGGTGATGGCGTTGGCGACGCCGGAGTGCAGCGCGCCGAGCAGGAAGCCGCACTGGTCCTGGGCGATGAAGCGCTCGGCAACGCGCGTACCCGTGGCCGGGTTGGTTTCCGTGTCGGCCGTGATCCACTCGATCTTGCGGCCGAGCACGCCGCCCTTGGCGTTGAACTCGTCGATGGCCAGCCTGATGCCGCGCAGGTCATCCTGGCCGCTGTTGCCGTACTGGCCGCTGGCGTCGCAGGTGAGCCCCAGCTTGATCGGCTTGGCGCCCTGCGCCCACACGCGGTTGTGCGTCCATGGACCGAACATTGAGCCGGTGCCGCCGAGCGCAGCCGCCATCAGGCTGCCCTTCATGACGGCGCGGCGGGAAATAGCTTGGCTGGACATGCGCTGCTTGCTCATCGGGCTCCTCCTCCAAAAGACCGGCCGGCGCCGTTTGACGACAGCTCGTTGTTGGGTCATAGAATAAACATTCTATTGGCGTTGTGAAGTGAAATAAACGAGCCAGCGCCCGGCCAAGGGGCGCCAAGCGCGATCAGGCCGCCCCATGTCGACCCGCACCGAACCGCCCCAGCACGAGACCTACGAGGCGCTGCGCGCCAGGATCGCCCGGCGCCATCCAAGCTTCTCCGACCGTCTCCAGGTGATCGCCGAATTTGCGCTTGATCATCCAACCGAGATCGCGCTTGGCACGGTGGCGGAGGTGGCGCAGCGGGCCAAGGTGCAGCCGTCGGCCATCGTCCGCTTCGCCCGCGCCCTGGGCTACGGCGGCTTCACCGAGATGCAGGGTGTGTTTCGCTCGCGGCTGGTGGCCAGCATCGCGCCAAGTTACCGCGAGCGCATCGCCGGGCTGCGCCGCGACGGACGCTTCCGCGACAGCAAGACCGCGCGCGCGCTGCTGGCGCGCTTCGCCTCCGAGGGCATGGTCGCGCTGGAAAGTCTGCAGGACGCGGTACGCGAAAAGGACCTCGCCCGCGCCATCGCCCTGCTGGGCGCCGCCCACACGGTCTACGTGCTGGGGCTGGGCGGCTCGTTCCCGGTCGCCGCGCATCTTACCTACGTACTGCGCAAGCTCGGTCGCCGCGTCGTGCTGCTGGACGGGCTTGGCAGTGCGCTGGGCGAGCAGGCCGTGTCGGCCTCGGCGCAGGACGCGCTGATCGCCATCAGCTTCCGCACCTACAATCCAGACACCGCGCGCATGTTTCCCGACCTGATCGCGCGCGGCGTGCCCGCGGTCTCCATCACCGACAGCCTGCTCAGCCCGATCGTGCAGGGTGCCGACGTGGTGTTCGAGATTCCCGACATGCCGGAAGCGGCGCTCAGAACCATGGTGGCGCCGATGTGCCTAGCGCAAAGTCTCGCCGTCGGCTTGACCCTGGCGCTCGATTAGGCGGCTCGGCTTTTTTTTGATCAGTGCTGCCAAGACGCGCAGGGTCGGCGGCGTGGTCCGTAGACGATCGTCGCGGACGAACGTCCCTGTTGCACACGATTGGCATGTGCTACTGGCCTCCTCGACAGCAACGCGGGTGTGCTGGTCGCCGCGCCGGCATGGCTGGCGCGAGCGCTGATCAACGCTGGAGGGTTAATGCGGAACCCTCTCGGCACGCAGGCCGAAATAGCGAATTTAGACCGTGCTGCAATGACGTTCTACCTTGCCGGCGCCTCGCTGATGCTTGCGCTGGTCGAACTGGCTCACGTCAAGCCCGTCGAGTTTGCCGATCCGACGCGGGACTTGCTCTACTGCCTCGCCTACGGCTTCGCGCCGGCCGCGGCCGGCTATGCCATGGCCATCATCAATCGACTTGCCGGGCGGGGGCGCACGCGCGGCGATTTCATGGACGACCGCAATTGGGGATGGATGATCTTTCTCCTCATCCTGGCGGCCGGGCAAATGCTGCGCGCCGCCACATCCTGACAGACCGGCGGGACTTGCCCTGGCGGCCCAAACCGCTGAATGATGGCGCGCCCATCACCAGCCGGAGACGCCACGCCGTGACCACGCAGCCGTTTGCACCGGGCGGATACCGCTTCATCCCGGCCGTCTTCCAGTATTCGGGCGGCGTCGCCGCCGAGCCCGGCTATCGCATCGAGCGCGTCACCTTCCGCACGCCCGTGCCGCTGGCGGCCGGCTTTGCCCGCATCAAGGGCATCATCGAAGGCCGCGGCCGTCCGCTGACGTCGTTCTGCGCCTGCGAGCTGAGATCCCCCGAGCCGTTCACGGAAGCGGGCTTCAAAGCCTTCAACGAGACCTACGTCGGCGCGCTGCGCGAATGGGGCCTATTCGACGGGCAGACCAATCCCGTCGCGCGCAGCAACGTGTGCCCCGAGCTGCACGAGCCCGAGGAGCCGTCCTTCCATGCGTTCGCCTTCACCGTCCCCGCCGAGCATGCCGAGCCCAGCTTCTGCGTGGCGGGCAGCGGCGAGTGCCCGGAAGGCCAAGGCAACTACCGCGACCACATCGTCCGGCGCGGCGATCTGAGCGCGGACGGCCTCGCCGAGAAGGCGACCTGGGTGCTCGGCGAGATGCAGCGGCGCCTGGCGGCGCTCGGCGCCAACTGGTCGTCAACGAGCGCCGTGCAGGTCTACACCGTGCACGATTTCCATGCCTTAATGGCGCGTGCAATCGTGCCCCGCGGCGCTGCCCGCGCAGGGCTCACCTGGCACTACTGCCGCCCTCCGGTTGTGGACATCGAGTACGAAATGGACTGCCGCGGCGTCGCGGTCGAGCACGCCGTCGGCTAGTGCGATGCTCGAGGAATTTATCGATCCCGATCACACTGGCAAGTGCGCAATTGCAGTGTCCCTTACGGTTTTGTAAGTGCGCTGGCGACGCGCGTGACAAGGTTAGGCGGACTGCGAAATCGGGACACTGAGGTTCTGGTTGACAGACCGGCCCCGCCCTCCTCAGACTGACGACAAGACCTCAAGGTCATAGAAATCAGAACCGGTCCAGGGAGGAATGCATGATGCGTGCCGTATCAGCCGGCGTGGCCAGCGCCGCGCTCGCCATTTTTGCCGCCACGTCCACCGCCAGCGCCGACATCAAGATCGGCACCATCTACGATCAGACCGGGCCGTTCGCTGCCGGCGGCTCGAAGGCGGCCTCGATCGGCAACAAGATCGCCATCGACATGATCAACGAAAAGGGCGGCGTCGAAGGCCACAAGATCGTCGCCGTCGAGGCGGACGCCCAGTCCAAGACCGACGTTGCCATCAACGAGGCCGAGCGGCTTCTCAACGACGTCAAGGTCGACCTGCTGATGGGCGTCTACTCGAGCGCGCACTGCGTGCCGATGGCCGCCAAGGTCGACGCCGCCAAGAAGTTCATGTGGGCCAACGTGTGCGTGGCCTCGGCCGTGTTCAAGGACAAGAACCTGCAATACGTGTTCCGCCCGCAGGTGCACTCCGACCAGTTCGGCGAAGCCTCCTGCATGTTCATCGCCGAGAACGCCAAGGGCAAGCTCAACAAGGAAGTCAAGGACATCAAGGTCGCCATCATCCATGAGGACGGCCCCTATGGCGTCGGCGTCGCCATGGGCAACGAAGCCAAGTGCAAGGAGCTTGGCATGCAGATCGTGCACAAGGAGGGCTACGCGGCGACCTCTACCGATCTGTCGGCACTCGTCACCAAGCTGCGCCGCGCGCAGCCCGACGTCATCCTGCACACCGGCTACAATCCCGACATCACGCTGTTCCTGCGCCAGTCCAAGGAAGCGGGCCTCAAGTTCGCGGCCCTGATCGGCCACGGCGCTGGCTATGGCCAGATCGACAAGCTGATCGAGACGTTCAAGGACGACGTCAACTACTTCTACAATGTCGATCCGGTCGCAGCGCAGCTGCTCGACGCCAAGTCGCTCAAGCCCGGCCTCGGCGATCTCACCGCCGAGATGGTCAAGCGCTACAAGGCGGCCACCGGCGCGCAGGAAGTGCCGCCGCACACCTCGATGGGCTTCAACCAGGCCTGGATCTTCCTCAACGACGTGCTGCCGCGCGCCATCAAGAAGCACGGCGGCTTCGATCCCGAGGCGCTGCGCAAGGCGGCGCTCGAGACCGACATTCCCGAAGGCGGCACCATCCAGGGCTACGGCGTCAAGTTTTTCCCGCCCGGCAGCAAGATGGCGGGGCAGAACGAGCGCTCCTCGCCGGTGGTGATGCAGTACGTGAAGGGCGAGACCAAGATCGCCTGGCCGAAGGCGATCGCCACCATCGACCCGTTGCTGCCGCTGCCCGCCGGCCACGCCTACGCGCGCTAAGTCGCTTCGTCGGGGGACCGCATGGTCCCCCGAACCGTTTCTGATCCGCAAAAAAGCGCACGAACCCTGGTGGCACTTCTCAGCGTCAACGGCCTGACCAAGACGTTCGGTGGCTTCACGGCCGTCTCCAAGGTCTCGTTCGATGTCAACGAGGGCGAGATCGTCGGCCTGATCGGACCGAACGGATCGGGCAAGAGCACGATCTTCAACTGCATCGCCGGCATGTACGTGCCGAGCGCCGGTCGCGTGACGTTCGCGGGCGAGGAGATCGGCGGCCTGCCAGCCAGCCGCATCTGCCACAAGGGCATCGGTCGCACCTATCAGATCCCGCGCCCGTTCCGCAATCTCACCCTGCTCGAGAACGTGGCGCTGTCGGCCTGGTTTGGCCAGGACGGCAAGACCACGCGCGCCGACTGCTGGCGGCAGGCCGAGGAAGCCCTCAAGATGGTCGGCCTGCCGAGCGATCCGCGCACCGGCACGGACGGGCTCGGCGCCGCCGCCCTCAAGAAGCTGGAGCTCGCCCGCGCGCTCGCCACCCAGCCGAGCCTGCTGCTGGCCGATGAGAGCCTCAACGGCCTCGACCACGGCGAGATGGAGCAGGCAGCCGACATGCTGCAGCGCATCCGCAAGGAGCGCGGCATCACCATCGTCTGGGTCGAGCACATCATGGGCGTGCTGATGCGCGTCGTCGACCGTGTGGTGGTGCTCGATCACGGCGAGAAGATTTTCGAGGGCACACCCACACAAGCGTCAGTCGATCCGCGCGTCACCGAGGTCTATCTCGGCAAAAAGAAAGCGGCCCCGTGATGCTGTCGCTCGCCGCAGTCTCCGCAGGCTACGGCTCGTTCCAGGC
>DASTOW010000178.1:0-15302 GCA_035762425.1 Hyphomicrobiaceae bacterium
GAGGAGGCCAAGCAGCTTGCTTGAGGTCATGGACGCCAGGTGCCATCACGTGGTCATGACGCGCCCGCGCGCGGGCGCGTCATGACCACGTGATGGCACCTGGCGTCCATGACCTCAAGCAAGCTGCTTGGCCTCCTCCACTCGTGATCGGATGCGGCAATCCGCCTTGCACCGTCCCTCGTCGCATCGGCGTTGCGCGGTCAGAGCCCAAACCGCGCCCAAACCGCGGTTCCAACCTCGATAACTTGCAGTTGCGTCATGGCAACGCACATCGCGGGCGAGGCCGATGGCCATTCGCCCAGCCAACCACTTGTAGAAACCGAGGCCGACCACCCCGCTCGGGTTACGGACTGGTCCCCGGGGCCGAGCTGCCGGGTGCGGTATATGTCACGGCCGTGCTGGCCTACGTCTGGATGCTGGCGGCGGCGTGGTTCGCGTTCGGCAGCAGCGAAGAATCCGACCTCAACCTCGGCGTGGTGAGCCTGCTCGGCATCGTCATGTTTGCTTTGCCGATCCTGATCGTCAGAACAGCCGCTGCCCGCCGCCGCACGGACCAACATGCCCGCACCAACATTGTTGGCACGGCTACCGGCGACCTGCCGCTGTCGGCGGCGTGCCTGCAGGTTTTGCTGCTGCCTCTCGCACTAGCGCTGGCTGCCACTGCGTTCGGCCTGACCTACTGCTGGGTCGGCTGACCGGGCGCTTGCCACACACGCTCAGAAGTTCGTCACTGACGGCCAGGATGATTCCATGTCCGCCTCGGACGTGGCCGAAGGGTGTGTTTCGCTCAGTCGAATTCTCGACTTTTGCACGCTCGTCTCCGCGACGACGCAGGCCTTGGCCATCTTCGCCGCGGGCTTGTGCAGCCAATAGCCGGCAACGGTTCCGGCGATCGTCGCAATCAAGGCGACAGGAATGAGCTTGAGCAGGGATTGCATCAATTCTCTCCATGCAAAGTGTTCTTGGGATGGAGGTAAGCTTGCCTGCTGCAAGCGCAGCGTTCTGTTCCGCGCGGAACAGCTGGTCGCTGAGATGACTGCTTCTGCTTACGCAGTTGACCAGAACCTGGTCAGCGGACCGGTGGCACCGAATACCGGATCGGAATTGGGAAACGGCACCTTCGCCATCTCGCGCTGGGCAGCCTCGCTGATGGCCTCGCGGCGCAGGTCCCAGGGCTGATTGGGAGGATAGCCGCCCACCACCAGGAAATCCGCGCTCGCCTCCAGGCGGCAATGTCCGGTGCCGGCCGGTAGCAGGGCGCAGTCGCCGGGGCTCACCGTCACCTCAAGTCCGTTCGGCCCGCCGAGCAGCAAACGCGCTGTGCCTGCGGCAAAGCCAAGGATCTCGTGCGCCGTCGAGTGATAGTGATGGAATCCGTAGACACCATTGCGCCATTCCGACGGCCAACCGTTGCGAAGGAATGTGTCCTCGAACGCCGCCGCCGGGTCGCGGCCACTGGCCTTGACGCCGTTGCGATAGAACAGCAGCGGTAACCGGCGATTGTTCGGCACCCATCCGTCGGCCGCGAACCACAGGGCCGCAGCTTTCGACCCCGGATCATCGATGCGTCGGGTGAGTGATGTCATGCGACGAGCCCAAGTGCTTTCCATCGAGGCCGATCACTCTAGGGCTGCGAGCAGACGATCGCCAGGGCGGCGCGTCTCGCCCCGGCGATCGAAAATCGGTTGTGCACGCCAACTGTGCTTGTCAGCGGCCCGGCTTGCCCGTGCGATCCTCTCGGTTCATCTCGCGCCACCAGCCACGCGATCCGGTCCGGTAGTCATCAGGGCTGCCACGGCGATAGAACCGCCTGTCACCGTCGTAGAAGTAGCCGCAGTGGCGCGCGCCGTACGCCCACCAGCAGCGATACGCCACCTTGTCGGCGCCGTTATCGATCTGCGGTCCCTGCATTCCGACCGCCGGCGCTGCATGGGCGGCCGACGAAGCGAGACCGGTCGCCATCACGCCGGCAAGCATGATGCCGTTGAGCTTGAGAGACATACGTTCACTCCATGTTATCCATGTTCTTGGCATCAACGCGTGCCGGTGTTGAGAGGTTGCACCGCTGGCAGCGTCGCCGACGGCTCTTCAGCGCAACGCATTCACGGCCTTGGACTATTCCCCGTCGCGCTTGATCACGCTCAGGCCGCAGGTCGCCCGCCACTGCGCCGCAACAGGTATTGACCATCGCTGGGGCAGCCGATCAGGCGCCATTTGCATCCACGGCGTAGCCTCGCTGGCCCTGTCGCATGCGAGCCGCCATTCGTGCGCAGGCTCCAGTCTGGGCTCCATGCCCCCCTTGCGCCAAGCCCGGCCAGCACCTTGTTGCGCCCTGACGGCCGTCGCCACCTGCCCTCCGCGAGCAAGCTATTGGTCTGAGGACCCATTTCGCTCGAGCTGTAGCCCTGCTTTGGACGCGACTCTGACAAGCTCACGCCGCCACGTGAGGCGGCCGAATGGGGTGTTCACAAGCACCAAAAAACTGTTATAAGGGCGCCGCTGCGCGATGGGCAGCTCATCCGCGCCAGGGCTCGCCCGGCACGGCTTGAGCCTGCTCCAGGACCGCGGCAGTCGAAGCCTCATGCCTTGCGACGCTTACCGCCTCGGCACCGGTCGATCAGGTGCCGACGCGCAGGACATTGGCAACACGACGGTGACGCGGGGTGGAGCAGCCCGGTAGCTCGTCAGGCTCATAACCTGAAGGTCGTAGGTTCAAATCCTACCCCCGCAACCAAACTTTTCATTTGCAAATCAGATAGTTGCGGCGCGTTTTTCGATCCATTCCGGTCGGCTCGCACCCTTTCCAAAGCTCTGCATAGTATTTCCAAGCCTTTTCATCATCTTAGGCCAATCTGTGCGATCCAATCCCAAGGCTCGCAATTTTCTCCATGGCACAAAATTGGCACAAAAATCCGGGCTGACGGACCCGGAATGTTCTGGCTGACCGGCGGACCGATTTTCGGTGTTGGCGGGGTGTCCAAGCTCACTTCAGATTGAGCGCAACGCTGCGTACGCTGAAGCGACGCCCGCCCGCACTTCCGCGAGGCGCCAATCATGCCGGGACCGATGATCGCCCTCGACCGCGCGATGATGGTAGCAGGCGTCGCCGGTTGCCCAGCTTGTCCTCGTGGTCCGCGCCACCGTTTCGGTGTCGTCACGCTGCTAGAGCATGATCACCTTAAACTGAAGCGTATCCGGCATTACGGAAGTAGCTGGCGCACTCCTTGGCGGAGAAGTGCTGGAGGAGAGCGCCGATCTGCCGACATACTCCGTCGACTGTGCGCTCCTGGGCTTTGCGCAGCAGGTGCTTGAGCTTGGCGAACACCTGCTCGATGGGATTGAGATCTGGTGAGTAGGGTGGCAGAAAGAAGAGCCGGGCGCCCGCAGACCTTACGGCGTCGCGGACGCGTTTGCCCTTGTGCGAGCCAAGATTGTCGAGGACGACGATATCGCCTGGCGCCAATGTCGGCACCAGCACCTGCTCCACGTAGGCAAGGAAGCTTTCGCCGTTGATCGGGCCGTCGAACACGCACGGCGCATCGATGCGATCGAGGCGCAGCGCGGCGATGAAGGTCAAGGTGCGCCAATGCCCGTGAGGCGCTTTGCCCGGCAGGCGCTGACCGCGCGGAGCCCATCCGCGTAAGGGTGCCATGTTGGTCTTGGTCCAGGTCTCGTCAATGAAGACGAGCCGCTCGGGATCGATGCGCTTTTGATGGGCTTTCCAGCGCCTCCTGCGACGGGCGATGTCAGGCCGATCCTGTTCGGCGGGCAGCAGGCTTTTTTTTGTGACTGAGACCCTCGCGGTGCACGAAAGTCCACACCGCACCGTAGCTCACGACAATGCCTCGCTCGGCGAGTTCCGCCGCCAGCGCCCGCAGCGAGATATTCGGCGTTGTCTTCATGCATTCAAGGATGAAGGCGCGTTGTCCTGCGAGCAGCACAGGGCGCCTGCCGCCCATCGGCTTGGCCGCGGCGCTGCCCGTCGTCCTCGCCCGCTGTGCCCATTTGACGACGCTCGACACGCTGACACCGAAGGTAACGGCCACCGTCCGGCATGTCTGGCCGCCATCGACGGCCGCTACGACACGCTCTCTGAGGTCGAGGGAGTAGGGTCGCGCCATGTGGGCTGGCCTCCCGTCCAGCACACATCGTGAATCATATTCGCGGGCCCGTGGGAATCCCCCCCGATTCAATCAAAGGTGATCACGCTCTAGCTGCTGGTTTCGCCGGCGTCGGGCATGTTGCGGCGCACGATCTTCAGCGACAGCAGGCCGGCGCCGATCGCCAACACGACGAGGCCCAGCACAACCTCCAAGGTTGCCTGCACGACGGCGCCGTGCGTTACGATCAGACCGCCAACCAGCACCAATCCGAGGCCGACCATTTTCTTTTTGAAGAGCACCGTGCAATCTCCTTTGTGACGAGTCGAAGGTCTACCTGGCGTGCCGCGAGTTCGTGAGTTGCTCGCGCCGGTCGCGCCGCGAGTAGGGCAACGGCAGCCCGCCGATCCACAGAGCGATCAGCACGAGCAAGAGGAGGAAGCCCGGCGGCAGGAGCGCAAGGAGCAGGAATTTCTTGACGTGGTCAGCTGCTCCCGACGGTGGGCCGCCGGCGTTCCCGCGCATGGCCTGGCCGGACAGAGATTCGTCCTCCAGGTTGCCAATGACGTCGCCTCGCTCGATCCTGAAGGACGGATCCGGCCAGGTCTGGACCAGCATCAGCATCGCGACGAGGACCCAAAGCGTGGCGACGACGGCCCACGCGCCAAACAGCCAACGGGACCAGCTTGCATGCATGAGCGACACGCCTCCGCTTGCGGTCCACCCGATCCTTGATCGGCCGACGAGCGGCGGCAATCGGTACTAACCCGCAATGCGCTTAGGGGGAGTTTCCCAAGCGGAGTACGCAGCCACCGCGAAGCTGCGGCTCGGATGTGACTTTCACACCGATTTACGCAGGGGCCGGCGGATGCCGGTCACGGGGGAGCCGGCTCGCGAGATGCGGTCGATCGCGGTCCTGAGGGGCTCCAGGACTACCGCCATATGGTGGGCGTTGGCGTGCAACAGCATGAACCCGTCGGTCATGATGCCGACGTGGCCCTTCCAGAACACGAGATCGCCACGCTGTAGGTTGTCCAGCTGCTCGGTAATCGTAACGGCTTCACCGACCTCGGCCTGCTGCATGTCGCTGTCGCGCGGACAGACATAGCCGGCGGCCTGCATTGAGACCTGTACGAGCCCAGAGCAGTCGACGCCCAATCGCGTCTTGCCTCCCCACGCGTAAGGAATGCCCACGAAGCGTTCCGCGACCGCCACGAAATCGGCAGCAAAGCGGGTGCGATCGATGATGTGGCGCGTCGGTACGTATCGGCCGTCGGCGAGGCGACAGACTGCCGGGCCCTCCTCGGCGATCGCCAGCGACGCGGTGATGCTCACGTGCATCCAGGGCGGCGATTTGATGTCGGGCTCGGGGTAGAGGAAGGTGCCGATCGCGCGCACCATGTGGGTCGGCTCGCGAACCTGATCGCTAACTGCGCTTTCGTGGACGTAGCCGACGTAGCCATCGCGCTCGAGCTGTATCCAGGCCCAGCCGTCCTTGCGCTCGTAGACGGTGACAATCTCGCCGAACAGCGCCTCCGTGGTCCAGCCGGCCTTCAAGTCTGGACGGTCGCGCAGCTGCGCGGCGGAATGGTTCACTTGGCCACGCATGCCCGAGACGTAGCGCTGTGCAGTGACACGGTCGTGCAAGGATTCAGCGGCGAGGTCATCGCGATAAGCGTGGCGGCGCCGGTCGAGGTTCGGGGTCACGGCTTGCCGGCCTTTGCTTGCGCGCACAGCATGTCGAACACCGCGCGCGCGGCCTGCACCTCGCCGCCCTTTGGTCCGAGCGGCCTTGGCGCCGGCCGCCAGCCGTAGATATCGAAATGCCCGTAACGGCGCGCTTGCCTGACGAAGCGGCGCAGGAACAGAGCAGCGGTGACGGCGCCGGCGAACGGCCCATCGGAAACGTTGTTCATGTCGGCGACGGGGCTGTCGAGGTTGGCCTCATAGCCGGACCAGAACGGCATGCGCCACACCGGGTCGCCGACGCGCAGGCCAGCCGCCAGCAGCGCCTGCGCGAAGGCGTCGTCGTCGCTGAAGAAGGGTGGCAGGTCTGGGCCCAGCGCCACGCGGGCGGCACCCGTCAGTGTGGCGAAGCTGAGCAGCGTGTCGGGCTTGTCCTCGTCCGCCAGGGTGAGCGCGTCGGCTAGCACCAGGCGGCCTTCGGCGTCGGTATTGCCGATCTCCACCGTCTTGCCGGCGCGGCTCTTGAGGATATCGCCGGGCCGGAAGGCGTTGCCCGAGATGCTGTTCTCGGCCGCCGGGATGAGGATGCGCAGGCGCACATCGAGCTTCGCGCTCATGATCATGTGGCCGAGCGCCAGGGCCGTAGCGGCGCCGCCCATGTCCTTCTTCATGATCAGCATGCCGCTCGCCGGCTTGATGTCGAGGCCGCCGGTGTCGAAGCAGATGCCCTTGCCGACCAGGGTGACGCGCGCTGCGTCGGCGCGGCCCCAAGCCATGTCGATCAGGCGCGGCGCGCGCTCGCTGGCGCGGCCCACAGCATGGATCATCGGGAAGTTGGCAGCGAGCAGATCAGCGCCGACCGTACAAGTGAAGGTAGTACCGTGGCGCTCGGCGAGGCGGCGGGCGGCGGCTTCCAACTCCTCGGGTCCGAGATCGCTGGCGGGCGTGTTGATGAGATCGCGGCCCGTGCCGATGGCCTCGACGATAGCCTGTGTCCGGCCGACGTCGGCGCCAGAGGGGAACTCGAGGGCCGCTATGTCCTCGCTGCCGCCGCCGCTCTTGTAGCGGCGGAAGCGGTAGGCGCCGAGACCCCAGGCGACGGCGGCGAGCTCGGCATCCTCGAGGGCACTTGCCAAGCGATAGCGGCCCGGCGGGACTGCAGCGGGCAGCGCGCCGATGGCCAGCTCGGGGCGATCCATCGGATCGCCGGTACGCGCCTCACCGAGCCACAGCACAACGCCGGCGATGCCACCATCGGCGTCAGGCACGAGCACGTGCTTGCGTGCGCTGCCCTTCAGGCTTTGTGCGTGGATCCAGGCCTTCTGCGCGTCCGTCAATGCTGCATCCTTGACCCAGCCCGGATCGCGGGTCAGCCAGACCGGGATTGATCTGGCGTCGGCGTCGGCGGTCAGGAGCGCGCTGGTGGTGGCGAGCGCGCATGTAGCATTTTCACTTGCCGGCATGGAGGTTTTGCTCAAGACAGGGCGGACGTATCGGGTAGGGCACTGTGGATAGGACCATGAGCTATCGATTGGTGATCGGCAACAAGAATACCTCGAGCTGGAGCTTGCGACCGTGGCTGGCCATGCGCCATGCAAAGATAAGCTTCTGTGAGATCAACATCGACCTGCGTGCGGCCGATGCCAAGGCGCAGATCCTGGGTCACTCGCCGTCGGGCAAGGTGCCGGCGTTGATCGTCGACGATCCGGCGGCGGGCGGTTTTGTCATCTGGGATACCCTGGCGATCATCGAATATTTGGCCGAGACGCATCCTGGTGCCCGACTGTGGCCGCAAGAGAGCCGTGCGCGCGCTATCGCCAGGGCGGTGTCGGCGGAGATGCATTCGGGCTTCCGGGAGCTGCGCGAGCACTGCCCGATGGATATGCTGGCGCGCACGCCCAGGGATTCGCTTGCTGCTCCCGTGGCGGCCGACGTGCGGCGCATCGTTGCGATCTGGCAGGACTGCCGGCGCCGCTTTGGCGGCACCGGCCCGTACCTGTTCGGGCCCTTCTCAGTAGCCGATGCCATGTTTGCGCCGGTGGCATCGCGGTTGCGTACCTACGTGCCCGACCTTGCCGCCTATGGCGATGACGGAATCGGCGCCCAGTATGTCGCTGCGGTGTTTGCGCACCCCGCCATGCGCGAGTGGGAGACAGCCGCGTAGCACGGCCCGCCGCTGTCCGATATCGACTGTCCTGCGATGTTGTTCCGTGTGCGACGTAGTTAAGGGATTGTTGACCGGCGTCCTGGAAGCTCTCGTTAACCCGCGAATCAGAGGGATGAATCGGGCGGGGTCAAAAAAAATGACTGGTGCAGGCGTCAGGGGCGCAACAAACGTCTCGCGCGGAACGAATGGGCTGGCGGCAGCGGTGGGCTGCTGCCTGATGCTGGCCGCCTGCTCGAAGTCGGAGAGCCTGTCCGAGATGCTGGCCGCGCAGGAGCCGGCTTCGCAAAAGACAGCGGCTGAGCCGGCAGTTTCCAAGATCACCACCGGCGCCAATACGCCAGCGGCAACCACGCCTGCGACAACCACATCTGCAGCAACCACACCAGCAACAACCACACCTGCAACGGACGGCAAGGCGGAGCTCGCCAAGGCCACCTAGTATTGGGGCAAGATCTACGCGAAGAATCCGAAGGATGCGCAGACGGCGCTCAACTTCGCGCGCAACCTTAAAGCGCAGGGCGAGAAGCAGCAGGCTCTCGCGGTGATGCAGCAGGCCTCGGATGCCAACCCGACACACAAGGGCATCGCCGGCGAGTATGGCCGCCTGCTGCTCGAGTTCAATCACATCACGCAGGCCGAGAAGCTGCTCGAGCTGGCTGACGATCCCACCAATCCGGATTGGAAAGTCGTGTCGGCGCGCGGCACGGTGTTTGCCAAGCAGAGCCAATACAGCAAGGCCGTGCCGCTGTTCGAGCGCGCCTTGCAGCTAGCACCGGATCAGCCTTCGGTGATGAGCAACCTCGCGCTCGCCTACGCCATGGAAGGCAAGGTCGAGAAGGCCGAGCCGCTGCTGCGGCGCGCCGCTGCACTCGGCGGCGATGCGCGCGTCAACCAGAATCTCGCACTCGTGCTCGGCCTGCAGGGCAAGTATGACGAGGCCAAGCAGACGATGGCTGCCGACATTCCGCCCGACCGCGCAGCAGCCAACATCGACTACCTGAAGCAGATGGTGAAAGCGGAACCCAAGCCGATCCCGAAATCGGCGGCGCCAGACAAGGTCGCGGCCAAACTCAAGCCTGCGGCGGCCGAGACTTCCAAGGATGCAACCGGCTGGTCGACCAACGTCGCCGCCGCCAGGCCGGCCAACTAGCCCGCTCTTGAACTCCTGCGAGACGGCGTTTGCAACACTCCGTTGCTGCAAGCAGACCGGTAGCGCTGGTGCGCCCGTACTCGAGCGCAGACCAGGCCAAGACGGCGCGCCGACGCGCAAGCGCACGCTCTGCCGGAGTTCGGCAAAGCGCGTGGTCCGGGCCCTATGGCAGGCCCGATGCTTCCTCGAGATGCTCTCACGGCACCTTTATGCCAGCCTTCTCGATGATCGTGGCGTAAAGGGCGCGCTCCTGCTTCAGCGCCTCGTCATAGGCGGGGCCAGGCAATTCCGTCTGCACGACGCCGAACTTCACCAATGCAGCACGAACGGTCTCGTCCCTGCCGACTGCGACGAGCTCGTCGATCAGCTTCTTGACGATGTCGGCCGGCATGTTGGCGGGGCCGACCCAACCAAATGCTGGCATCTGCTCCAGACCGGCCATGGTCTCACCCGTCGGCTGGATTTCCGGAGCCAGGGCGTAGCGGCCCGGCGACGTAATGGCGATGGCGCGCAGCTTGCCGGCACGCACCTGCTCGATGGCTACAGGGAAGTTGTCGCAAGCCACGTTGATCTGTCCGCCGATCAGGTCCTGGATCGACTGGTTGGACGCGCGATAGGACACCGGCGCCATCTTGAGGCCCGCCGCATTGGCCAGCATCTCGCCGCACAGATGCTGCGTCGTGCCGATTCCCGATGTCGCATAGGGCGTGCCGGGGTTCGCCTTCAGCCAGGCGATCAGCTCTGTCAGGTTGTTGGCGGGAACGGACGGCGTGACGATCCAGATGTTGGCCAGGGCGGCCATGCCGTAGAGATATGTGAAGTCCTTCTCGACGTTGAAGGGGATCTTGTCCTTGGTGAGTACCGGATTGATCACAATGCCGCCTGACGTGGCCACGGCAACGGTATAGCCGTCGGGTGCCGCCTTGGCAGCGGCGTTGAGCCCTGTGACACCACCGGCGCCCGGTTTGTTTTCGACCACGAACTGCTGACCAAGCCGCTTGCCGAGGTGCTCCGCGAAAATGCGCGCCATGACGTCGGTGTTGCCGCCAGCTGCGAACGGGACGATCACCGTGACGGGTCGCGACGGCCACTTGTCCTGGGCCGTGGCGGCGCCAGGGCAGAGGGTGGCGAGCGCAATCGCCAGTGATGCGAGCATGCCTTTCATGAATTTCCTCCCTTGTTTGTTGCAAGCCGGCTTGGCGCCTTTAGTCCGGACACTTCTCTCACAACATCGAGCAGAACGCGAGCGAGCGCGAAAGATGGATGCTTGGCCCGGGCAGAGGTATAATGGGCAGCACTCGCCACCCCTAGCGCTACGCAGTGAATCGGAGGCCGACACGATGAAACGCACGCTTGCAGCATGGCTCCTGCTGGTCCCAGCGGGCTTCGCGCTGGCGCAGACCCACCAGCCATATGCCGGCATGCAGCAGCGGTCCGTCAAAGCCCTCTCCGAGCAACAGATCGCCGACCTCAGGGCGGGCCGCGGCATGGGATTGGCGCTTCCGGCCGAGCTCAACGGTTACCCAGGGCCGATGCATGTCCTTGAGCATGCCGATGCGTTGGGTCTCACGTCGCAGCAGCGGGAGCGCACCAAGGCGCTGATCGAGGCCATGCGGGCGGAGGCAATCCCGGTGGGCGAACGTCTGATCGAGCAGGAGACCAGGCTGGATCGCCTGTTCGCCAATCAAGAAATCACGCCGGCTGCTCTCACAGCCGCAACCGCGGATATCGGGGCCACGCAAGCCAAGCTCAGGGAGGCACATCTGAAGTATCACCTGACGATGATGGATGTGCTTACGCCGCAGCAGGTTGCAGAGTACCGTCACCTGCGTGGCTACGCGTCCTCTGGCCCGATGCAACACCACAAGCAGCAGCACTAGGCGCGGAGCAGCCGGCCACAGCGGCTTGTTTGCGCGTTCACGTGCGGCTTAGCGGAGGCCAAGGGCGCGCGTGAGGACCGGGGCGGTGACCAGGATGGTCGTGGCCAGCCAGATCAGCATGGACGTGGTGGTGCTTTGGCCCAGGCCGCGTATGCGCTCGTAGATGGCCGCCGGAATGCCGCCGAGCAGCAGCGTGAGGACAGCAATCAGCAGGCTCGGGAAGTTCTCGAGCACCAGCGCATTGTAGAAGATCGTGCGCCGGGTGAAGGCCGACACGAAGTAGGAGACGAAGTCGTAGAGCGGCGACAGTATGGCGCCATGGGCGACCGCCAACGCGAGGATGAGCGCGAGCGGCAAGATGCGCTTGAGAAGGATCGCGGCCAGGCCTGGCGATGCATGCATGGCCATCACCGAATGCTCTGGGCGGCGACGAACAGGGCAACACGGATCACGTACAGGCAGGCGATCGTGTAGATAGCGACGATGGCGCGCGGGACAAGCCGCGGCGTCACTACGGCGATGGGCACGCGCACCGGGCTGGTGACTGCGCGCAGCAGGCGCATGACCACGTTGTCGTCGCGCAAGGCCAACGAAAGGACGGCGTAGGCGGCCAACACGTAAATGAAGGCCACGACAACCGTATCGGACGCGACCAGATACCAACGCGCCGGCGTCATTGCAGAGCTGCTCCTCCCCGTCTCGCCCGGGCCGACTTATCATGGCGGCGGCCGGAATGAAACGCTTGCCGGCTCAGCGCCAGGCCGTATCCTTCTAGGTGTGATCAAGATTGCCTGCCATCGAAGCGTTTTGTTTGCATTTCGCTTCCATCATGGGCCCAACGAACAAATGGGCCAGCGCGTGCGTTTAGGGCCGGTTCCTGAGCGATCGAGCTGCGGGCGACAACGGACAGAGGGTTGCAATGACATCAACGGCATCTTGGCTGCGGGCGGTGGCGCTCGCCGCCGCATTTATGGCGCTGGCAGGCCGCACTTGGGCGCAGGAGGCCTGGCACACCCTGACGGGTCCCGAGGACAGCTTCACCGCCGAGCTGCCGGCCACCCCCAAGTACGCGGCCGGCCAGGCGGCAACCCCCGCCGGTGTGGCCTACACAACGCATCAGTACCAGCTGGAGCAAGGGCCGTCGGCCTACCTGGTGCAGTATCTGGCCTATCCAAAGGACGTGGTGGTTGGCGATCAGCAGTGGGTGCTGCGCCAGGCGCTCGACCGCACGGCTGCGGGCATGGACGAGGGCAAGTGGACGAGCACCAATTTCGTCAAGCTGAAGGGCGCGCTGGCCGTCGACGCCGTGGGGCAGCGCGGCGGAAACGAGGTGCGCTCCTACATGGTGCTGAAGGGCCGTCAGCTGTTCACGCTGATCCATATCGGTGCGGCGGGCTCGGCCGCGTCTCCCGACACCGAACGCTTCGTCGCCTCGCTCAAGATCGCCCAGTAGGTTGCGGGGCGTCCTGAAGCGTCCCGCATAGCTGACCCGCCATAGGATGGGTGCTGCCTGACCGGATCGCGAGTAGTGTCGCGCCCCGGGGAGGAACAAGCACCATGCAACAGCATGTACCCGCACGCGAGCGGTTCCATACCGGCCTTCTGACGCGCTTTGAGTCCGTGCTCATTCTGTCGAGCGCGGCCGTTATGCTGTCGATCGCCATGGGCCTGCGGCAGAGCCTTGGCCTGTTCCAGACGCCGGTGGTACAGGATCTCGGCCTGCAGGCAGCCGACTACGCCATGGCGGTTGCCGTGCAGAATATCGTCTGGGGTGTCACGCAGCCGTTTGCCGGTGCGCTGGTTGACCGGTTCGGTCCGCGTGCCGTCGCCATCTTCGGTGCCATCACCTATGCGATTGGTCTTGCCGTCACGGCGACCGCCACCAGCGCCGAGATGATCATGCTCGGCACCGGCCTGCTGGTCGGCGTGGCTTTGTCGTGCAGCACCAGCGGCATTGCCGCGAACGTCGCGGCCCGCGTCATCGTGCCGAGCCGTCGCAGCCTGGGCTTCGGCATAGTATCGGCGGCCGGTTCGATAGGCACATTCTTCGCGGCCCCACTCGGCCAAGCCGTGCTGCAGGCCGGCGGCTGGCGCGCTGCACTCAGTGCGTTCCTGGCGCTCAGCCTTCTGATGCTGCCGGCCGCCTTCCTGGCGGGCCGCGCCGGTCGGCTCCCCAACTCCACCGCGGCCGACAAGGACCTGACACTTGGCGCTGCGCTTGGCGAGGCTGGTCGGCACAGTGGCTACGTGGTCATGAGCCTCGCCTTCTTCGTGTGCGGCCTGCAGCTGATTTTCCTCACCACGCATTTGCCGAGCTATCTGGCGCTGTGCGGTATGGACCCGATGCTTGGCGCGCAGGCGCTGGCGGTGATCGGGCTCTTCAACGTGATTGGCTCGTGGGGCTTTGGCTGGCTGGGTGACCGTTACAGCAAGCGCATGCTGCTCGGCGGCATCTACATTGCCCGTTCTTTGTTCATGGCGGCCTATTTCATGCTGCCGGTCACGCCGACCTCGACCTTGATCTTCGCGGCCCTGATGGGGCTGACCTGGCTCGGCGTCATTCCGTTGCTGAATGGACTTGTGGTGCAGATGTTCGGCATCAAGTTCCTGTCAACGCTGACGGGGATTGCCTTCTTCTCGCATCAAGTGGGCTCGTTCCTCGGCGCCTGGGGCGGCGGGGCCATCTACGATGCGCTCGGCTCCTATGACCGCGCCCTGCAGGCCGGCGTCATTGTTGGTCTGATCGCCGGCTTCGCCCAGCTGCTGGCGCACGACCGGCCGACCCAACGGCTGGCGGCAGAGGCCAAGGCTACAAGTGCATCCCGAGCACTGGCTGCCGAAAGCGGCGCCCGGAGTTAGGCCCGGCATCCCCGACCCAGGATGGCGCGCATAGCTCAGCCCCGGTAGTGGGCGAACTGGCCGTGCGGCTGGAAGCGCTCGAGGTAGGCCGGCACAACCGACGCCATGGTGCGTGGCCCGCCAACGCCAAGTCCGGCCAGCGTCCGGCCATCCGCGGCGGCGGTTTCGCTCACCACGTTGGCCCGTTGCAGCAGGCGTACCTGATCGACCGTGAGCGGCCGCATCGAATTGGGCAGTGGCACCGTCAGCAGCGCGCCGAGCTTGGCGAGCATGAACGGCAGGCGCAGGTAAGGTTTGCGCCGCCCCGACCACTCCTGCACGCGATCGAGGATCTCGCGAAAACTGACCACATCCGGGCCGCCGAGCTCGTAGATGGTGCCGGGCTTGGCATCGCCGGCGCAGGCCCGCGCGATGGCCGCCCCCACGTCGCCCACGTAAACAGGCTGGAAACGGGTGTAGCCGCCGCCGATCAGAGGCAGGAACGGCGACAAGCGGGCCAGGTTGGCGAAGCGGTTGAACAGCTGGTCTTCAGGCCCGAACACCAGTGAAGGGCGCAGAATGATCGCCTCCGGGAATTCCTCGAGCACGGCGGCTTCCCCGGCTGCCTTGCTGCGGGCGTAGCGAGAGTTCGACTTGCGTTCGGCACCCAGGGCGGAGACATGCACGAACGTCTTCACGCCGGTCTCACGCGCGGCCTTGGCGGCGGCGCGCGCGCTGTCCACGTGCAGGGCCTGGAACGTTTGCGGCCCGGATTTGGCCAGCACGGCCACCAGGTTCACAACGGCCTCGGCGCCGTCGATCGCACGGCGCACGCTGTCCGGATAGCGCAGGTTGGCCTGCACGGCATGGATCTGGCCGACATCGCCCATCGGCTGCAGGTGGCCGGCGAGATCGGGCCGGCGTACGGCCGCGCGCACCCGCCAGCGGTCGCGGGCCAGTGCCCGCACGGTATGGCGGCCGACGAAGCCCGATCCCCCCAGCACGGTGACCAGACTGCCCTGTTCCAGCCGCGACGGCATGCTGCCCCACTCCTGCAGTTTCCAGTTCCCGGCGAGCAATAGCGAAGCTGGCGGCGCCTGTGAAGCGGCACGGACGCAATTGACAATGCTGGAGCCGGGCACTAACTCATGCCGTCCATTGAAGCCGGCCTGCCCAGGTGGCGGAATTGGTAGACGCACTAGTTTCAGGTACTAGCGCTGCAAGGCGTGGAGGTTCGAGTCCTCTCCTGGGCACCATCCGATCAGTAAGTGCTTGATCGGCCTCAACTCTCTGAGACATAAGGAGAATAAGAACGCCCTCTGGGTCACAGGGGTGAGGCACAATGGTGTTTGCAATGGCGCGTCCGACCAAGCGCTCGGGGTCTTCCAACATCCAGTTCAAGCAGCGGGTGCCGGCCGACGTGAGACAGGCCGCGCGAGGACGCCGCGTAGCGATCTCGTTTGCCTCCGCCGCGCCCGGCC
>DASTOW010000179.1:0-7506 GCA_035762425.1 Hyphomicrobiaceae bacterium
CGGGATCGAGATCAGAGTCGGATCGATCGAGCCCTTGGAGAAAGCGAACAGCCCGCCGGCGAGACCCGCGGCGCCGCCGGCCATCGTGAAGGCCAGCCAGCGGTGCAGGCGGACGTCGACGCCGATCGCATCGGCGCGCACCGCGGAATCGCGCGCCGCGCGCAGCGTGTAGCCGAACGGCGCATAGATGGCCCGTCGTAGCATGTAGATCGTCGCCGCACTCACCAGCAGCACCAGATAGTAGTAGACCTCGCGGCTCGCGGCCCAGCGCGACGGCCACACGCCGACCACACCGTTGTCGCCGCCCGTCACCTCCACCCACTGGAAGGCGACGGCGTAGGTGATCTGCGCGAACGCCAGCGTCAGCATGGCGAGGAAGATGCCCGACAGCCGCACGATGAAGAAGCCGAACAACGCCGCGCCGACGCCGGCGAGCAGCGGCGCGGCAACCAGAGCCGGTTCCATGGCGACGCCGAGCTTGGTCACCAGCAGGCCCGCGGCATAGGCACCGAGACCGAAGTAGGCGGCATGGCCGAAGCTGACCAGCCCGCCGTTGCCGATCAGGAAGTTGAGGCTGAAGGCGGCGAGCGCAAAGGTCAACACCTCGATCGCGACCTTGGTCAGGTACGCGTCCCCGATCCACGGCAGCGCCAGCAGCAACAGCGCCGCCACTGCAGCCAAGACCTTCGCCGTCTGCCCGAAGGGCGCCAGGCTGAGAATGCCCTCCGGCAGCACGACCCGGCCTTGGCCGGCATCAGGCTTGCCCAGCAGGCCCCACGGCCGCACCACCAGCACCAGGGCCATGAGCAGGAACACCAGCACCAGAGTGATCTTGGGAAACACCAGGATGCCGAACGCCTGCAGCTGGCCGATCAGCAGCGCAGCCAGGAACGCGCCGGGCACCGAGCCCATGCCGCCCACCACCGTCACCACGAACGCCTCGGCGATGACCGAGATGTCCATGTGTGCGTTGGCGGCGAGCTTGGGTGTCTGCAGCGCGCCGCCGAGACCGGCCAGGAAGGCTCCGAGGAACAGCGTGCCGGTGAACAGCAGCGCCTGGTTGACGCCAAGCGCGGCCACCATGTCGCGATCCCGCGTCGCCGCGCGCACCAGCACGCCAAAGCGCGTCTTGTGCATGAGCAGCCACAGCAGGCCGAGGACGAGCGGGCCTATCACGATCATGAACAGCTCGTAAGCCGGGAAGCGATGGCCGAAGATGAAGACGGCGTGGCGCAGGCCGGGTGCGCGCGGACCCAGAATGTCGAGCGGGCCCCAGAATTTCAGCACCAGGTCCTGCACCACCAGGACCACGCCGAAGGTGGCGAGCAATTGGAACAGTTCGGGTACCGCGTAGATGCGGCGTAGCAGCACGACCTCCATGATCACGCCGAGCACCCCGACGCCCAGCGCCGCCAGCAGCACCGCCAGGCAGAACATCGGCAACGTGTTCGACACGTCGAGCAGGCGCGGGATGATCGTCACCGCGAAGTAGGCGCCCAGCATGTAGAACGAGCCGTGCGCGAAGTTCACGATGCGCGTCACGCCGAACACGATGGTCAGTCCGGCGGCGATGATGAACAGCGACGACGCCGAAGCGAGCCCATTCAGCGCCTGCACGAAGAGGAAGGATAGATCAGGCACGCGGCGGTCTCACTACAGCGGCTGTCATCCCGGCCCCGGGCGTGCGCCCGAGAGCCGGGACCCACAGGCCGAAGTAACCGTGCCGGCATGCAAGCTGGGTCCCGACACTCGCTGGCGCGAGTTCCAGGATGACGGATCATTCCTTGCGCGCGGCCTTCACTTCGGCTTCGGGAAACACGTACTTGGCGCCGTCCTCGTACGTCCAGTTCTTCATCGCGCCCTTCTTTTCCTTGAGGCTGGTCTCGCCGACCCAGGCGCCGAGCGTCGACTGGTGGTCGAGCGCGCGCATGGTGACCGGGCCGGCGATGGTGTTGGACTTCAGGTTGTTGAGGGCGGCGAGCATCTTCTCGGTGTCGGTGGAACCGGCCTTGTCGAGCATGTCCTTCATCATGTAGCCCACCACGTAGCCGAGCAGCGAACCGAGCCGCGGCGTGTCGTTGAACTTGGCCTGATAGGCCGCAACGAAGGCTTTGTGCTCGGGCGCGGTGATCTGCTCCCAGGGGTAGCCGGTGGTGATCCAGCCCTCGGGCGTCTCTTCACCGAGCGGGAGCATGTACTCGGGCTCGCCCGTGAGCAGGCTGACCACGGTGCGCTTCTCGAACAGACCGCGCGTGTTGCCCTCCCGCACGAACACGGTGAGGTCGGCGCCGAACGTCACGTTGAAGATGCCGTCCGGCTTCATGTTCTCGATCGCCGCCACGGTGGCGCCGGCGTCGATTTTGCCGAGCGCGGGGAACTGCTCGCCGACGATCTCGGCAGCGGGCGTGGCGGCCTTGATCAGCTTCTTGAAGTTGGCCGCCGCCGACTGGCCGTACTCGTAGTTGGGCGCCACGATCGCCCATTTCTTGACGCCCTTGGCCTTGACAGCATCGACCAGCATTTTGGTCTGCATGTAGGTCGAGGGCCGCACGCGGTAGGTGTACTTGTTGCCCGAGCCCATGGTGATGGCATCGGTCAGCGGCTCGGTGGCCAGGAACAGCACCTTCTTCTGGTTGGCGAAGTCGGCCACCGCCAGACCGACGTTGGACAGGAAGGTGCCGGCCAGGAACGCGACGTTCTCGCGCGTCAGCAGCTCTTCGGCGACGCGCACCGCATCGCCCGGCGTGCCGCCGTCGTCGCGGAACACGATGTCCATCTTCTTGCCGCCCATCACACCGCCCTTGGCGTTGATCTCGTCCTGGGCGAGTTGCATGCCGTTGCGATAGGGCACGGCGAATGCCGCCATGCGGCTGTAGGAGTTGAGCTCACCGATGCGCACGTCCTGGGCCGACGACGGTGCCGAGCTGACCGCCAGTCCTGCCATGGCGATGGCAACGAAGGCCCCGGCCAGGTACCCCTTCCCCACGACTCTGGCGTACATCTCCAACTCCTCTTGCGTTGCGGTGGCGCTCCGCCGGTAGCGGTGCGTCGGCGTTCCGATATGTCTACGGCAGCCGCTGGATCATTCGCAGGCGAACGATATCATGCGGCGGCACCTCAGCAAGGCCGATCAAAGGCTCGCGCGCAAGGGGGTGGCGAACAACGCGGCAATCGCCGCACGCGCGGCGTGCAGTGCCCCCTTTGCACGGCTCGCGGCAGGCGTGTACCACACGGCGGCAACCGAAGGAGACGGCTATCGTGCGCAACCTGACGATCGACTCCGAGCGCCTGTGGGACAACCTGATGCAAACCGCGGCGATCGGCGGCACGCCAAAGGGCGGTATCTGCAGGCTGACGCTGACCGATCTCGACAGGCAGGTGCGCGACTGGTTCCGCACCCGCGCCGAGGCGCTGGGGTGCACGGTGACCGTCGATGACATGGGTGTCATGTTTGCCCGGCGCGAGGGTCAGCGCAGCGACGTGCCCCCGATCGCCATGGGCAGCCACCTCGACACCCAACCGACGGGGGGCAAGTTCGACGGTGCCTTGGGGGTGCTGGGTGCCCTGGAGGCGCTGCAGGCCCTGCATGCGGCGGGCTACGAGACCTTCGCGCCGATCGAGGTCGTCAACTGGACCAACGAGGAGGGATCGCGCTTCCAGCCGGGCTGCGTGGCCTCGGGCGTGTTTGGCGGCGTCTACGACCGTGACTGGGCGTGCGCGCGCGCCGACCGCGCCGGCGTGGTGTTCGGTGACGCGCTGGCGGCGATCGGCTACGTGGGCAGACAGCGTTGCGGCGACCACCCTCTGTCCGCCTTCTTTGAGCTGCACATCGAACAGGGGCCGCTGCTCGAGGCCGAAGACAAGGCCATCGGCATCGTCACCGGCATCCAGGGCGTGCACTGGTTCGAGGTCACCATCACCGGCCAGGATGCACATACCGGTGCAACGCCCATGCACCTGCGCAAGAATGCGCTGCTGGGCGCCGCGCGCCTCATCGAGCGCGTGGAGGCGATCGCCCGGGCCAACGCACCGCTGGCGGTGGCGACCGTCGGCTCGATGGAGGTGAAGCCCAACTCGCCCAACGTGGTGCCGGGCGAGGTCTATCTCACCGTCGACCTGCGTCATCCCGATCGGGCCGTGCTGGAGAAGATGGATGCGGCGCTCGCTTCGGCACTGCCAGAGGTATGCGAGCCGCTCGGGCTCAGCGCCACGTCAAACCGAATATGGGACCAGGCGCCGATCGTGTTCGACGCGCAATGCGTGGACTGCGTGCGCACCGCCGCTGCGACGTCGGGATTGGCGGCGCGCGACATCGTCTCCGGCGCGAGCCACGATGCCGCCTACGTCTCGCGCGTGACGCCAACGGCAATGGTGTTCGTGCCGTGCCGCGACGGCATCAGCCACAACGAAATCGAGTTCAGTTCGAAGCAGCAGTGTGCGGCCGGCGCGCAGGTTTTGCTGCAAGCGGTGCTCGATTACGACCGTCGTCTGGCAGAACGCTACGCGGACGGCAAATCGAGCTGACACGGAAGGTCGAATCGGCCACAGGATTGGCCGGGCTCCTCCTCGATCAGAGCCCCAACGAGTTGAGCGATCTCCCCGATTGCTCCGACCTTCGAGGCCCGCACGGGAAACTGGCGGGCCCTTTTTTTGTTCAGCGCCGCAGACGATCGAGAAGCTCCGGCGTCGGATAGGAATCGGCGGCCAAGCCGAGTTTCACTTGCGCCTTCTTCACGCCGGCGCGCGTTGCCGCGCCGATCTTGCCATCGATCTCGCCGTCGAAGAAACCGCGCCGCGTCAGCAGCTGTTGCAACTCCTTGGACTGCTCGGGCGAGAGTTCCGGGATCGGCGTGGTGGGCTTCGTCATGGCCGGTGCACCGGCGAGCCGCGTCGCCAGGTGTGCCGCGGTGATGGCGTAGTTGAGCGATTGATTCCACTTCAGGTAGACCTGAAAGTTGGGATAGGCGAGGAACGCCGGTCCGAAGCGGCCCATCGGCAGCAGCAAGGAGGCCGGCATGTTGTCGGCCGGCAGACTGCCTTGCACGGCCGTGACACCCATCGATGCCCATTTCGAGCGCGGCTGCTGGATGGCGAGGTCGGCCTGCTCCCACGCCAGGTTGCCCGGCACGCGCACCTCCTGCAGCCAGGGCTGTCCGCGCTCCCAGCCGAGGTGCTGGATGAAGGCGGCCGTCGAGCCGATCACGTCGGGCACGCTCCTCAATAGATCGCGGCGTCCATCGCCGTCGTAGTCCTCGGCATGCGCGAGGTAGTGGGTCGGCAGGAACTGAGTCTGCCCAAGCTCGCCGGCCCAGGAGCCGATCATCTCCTCCGGGGTCAGGTCGCCGCGGTCGATGATCTTCAATGCGGCCATTAGCTCACCCCGGAACAAGTCGGGCCGGCGGCAGTCGTAGGCCAGCGTCGCCAGCGAGCGCAGCACCGGCAGGTTGCCCATGCCGACGCCGAAGTCGCTCTCGAGCGCCCAGAAGGCGACGATGATCGGTCCGGGTACGCCGTGATCCTTCTCGGCCTTGGCCAGCAGGTCGCGATGCTGCCTCAGCCTGGCCGTGCCGTTCGTGATGCGGTTTTGCGAGATCAGCTTGCCTGAGAAGGCACTGAAGGTCTGTGCGAAGAAGCCCTGCTTGCGGTCACGCGATATGATGCCGGGATCGAGCGTCATGCCGCCGAGCGCGCTGGAGATGGTGGCGTTGGAGACGCCGCTGGCGCGCGCCTCCTTGCGGAACTCATCGAGCCAGCGATCGAAGCTGCCGGTGTTCCTGCAATTGGGATCGTTGGGCTTGACGGCCTTGGCCGGATCCATGGCGGCTGCCGGAAGGCCCAGCATCCCGATCAGCAGCGCACCGATTGCCAGTTGCTTCAGGTAATTTTGTGCCATGTCCGTCGTCGTCCCATTTCGTTGGCGCACGCAGTTGCCCTTGCCGGCGCACGTCCGTCAAGCGTTCACCTCTGCAAAGCCAACGGGATCGTCAGGAAGGCCCGGGGCAGAGCTCGAAGGCGCGCGACATGGCCTCCTCCGGCGAGCCGAACCGGCCGATCGTCTCGCCGTTGCGGGCATGCTCCTTCATGTAGGCATCGGCCTGCGGCTGTTCCTTGCCGGCCACCACCTGCAGAACTGTGTAATTGACCTTGGCCCCGGCCACCGAGCGGATCAGCAGAGCCGCCGTGCCGCCATAACTGGCTTGCCAGATATCGCAGCCGAGCGCAGCCGTCGTAGTTGCGCCGGGCTTGTCGGCGGGTTTGGCCGGCGCGGGTTTGTCCGGCTTGATCTCGCTTTGCCAGGGCCCTGCGGCCTGCTCCTGCTGCTCATTGACCGGTGTGCAGTAAGCTTCGTGGAACCGGGAGGCCAAGATGTTCATGGACTGGGCGTAGTTGCGGTCGGCCGCCCAGCGGTTGGTCAGGTCCGAGAAGCGCACTGGCCGGCGTAGCGTCAGCGACTTGTCGATGATGTCCTTCTGATTTTCACGCGTGCGCGTCGCCACAGGGGCTTCGACCATTTGCCCGGAGTAGGCGATGAGATGCTGCAGCTGTGCCAGCACGCCGGTGGAGACATCCGCAAAGCTTTCGCCGCGCACGCCGCCGCCGGTCGCGCCGAGGCCGGCGAAGTTGTTCTGCCTGGCTTTTACGTCGCCCGTGAACATCAGGCTGTTGGTTTCCAGCACCATCTGGAAGAAGGCGTAGTCCCAGCGGATGCCGAGCGCTTCGCCGTGCTTTTTGTAGAGCGCGGCGATGTCGCGGTAGCGGGAGTCGAGCTTGGGATTGCGCTCGCCAAGATAGCGCATCAGCCGCTCCGGGGTAACGCACGGCGGCACCGTGTTGCCAGCCGACGTGCGGATCTCGGGCAGCTCCGGGCCGCGCGCTGGTCTGGCAGCCGATCCATGCTTGCTCCAGCAGAGCATGGCAGCCACCAGCAAGGCCAACAGCACAGCCCGGGCAGATTGGCGCATGCGCATTACGCTCGCGAGTGTCCTATTGGTTCAACGCACATGAACATGTTGGTGTCGGCCGAGCCGAACCGGTAGGCAATGCCAGCACCTTGCAGGGCGGCTCAGCCCTCGGGGCAAAGCTCGAAAGCCTTGTCGAGCGCCTGCGACTGGCTGGTGAATTCGCCGGTGATCTTGCCGTCCTTGGCGTAAGCGGCAATGAACGCCTCGGCCTCGCGCTGCTCGGCCCCCTCGTTGACGTCGAGCACGGTGTAGTTGACCACCTTGTCGACCAGCGAGCGGATGATCATCGCCTTCTGGCCGCCGTAGCTGGCCGTCCACACACGGCATTTCTGACCGGCGGCCGGTGGCTCCACCATCTGTTTGGCTGCTCCGGCGGCGGAGGCGACCCGCATCGGCGCCTTGTCGGCCGGTACCGACGGCTTGGCCGCAATCGCTCCGGTGGTGGTTGCCGGAGCCTTGGCTTTCGCCTCGACTTCCTTGGGCTTGGTCGGGGTCTCGATCGCCGGCGTCTCGGTGAGCTGCTTTTCGGGCTCAGGGATGGCCG
>DASTOW010000180.1:0-21150 GCA_035762425.1 Hyphomicrobiaceae bacterium
TCCCGAATCCGAGCGTTGAGCGCTTGCAGCCGGATGTGTAAGGGCGCACCCGGCAGCCGGCCCAGGAGCTGTTCGACATCATGTTCGAGCTCGCGAAGGCGTTCTTCGACGATGCTTGCCATGGCAATGGCGTGGCGCGCGTGACCCACCGCGTCAACTCGTACGCGACCGATGCCTGTGGACAAGCGGCCCACTTTGTGATCCGGGCTCGCGCGAACGATACCTTAGGGATCGTATTGGCCGCTCGTGAGATGGTCCGCTAACGGACTGTTGACTATCCGCCGAACCGAAATGGCTTGGCCCGCCACCATAAGTGAACATTGAATCGGGAACTAAATGTCTTGCTGCCCAACGCGCTTTGCTTGACTTCGGCGCGCGTCAGGTCGGCCGCCCGTCCCACGGCTTTCAAGATGCGCATGATCTCTGCGCATTCACAGTCGATAAGACCGGGTCCAATCTTCCCGGTCCGCCTGTGCCAACGGCTGGCTGCTGAGAGGCGTCCTGTCCGCAACTCATCTCGTAGACGCGCAATAAGCCAAAGCCCTCACGCAGGGATTTTACATTTTCACAGAGGCAGCCCGATGAGGCGACAGGCCATCTTTCGATTGGGCCTGCCGCAGACCACTGTCCGTGGTCACTTTTTCCAAATTGCTCAGAGCAGGAAGCTATTGGCGCCTGCCCCCGCTTGCCGAGGCGGCGCCCCCAACGTTCAAGCCACGCAACAAAATTGCTCAACATGGCTTGGCTCGCCCGACAGGGTGTAGGTGTGGCGTGCCGCCATCAGGGTCCTCCACTTCAATCAAGGTGGGCACGGAGGCCGGCTCGGTTTCAGCGCCACTTGATCAATCGGATCGGCGTGGGATTCCACCCGTTGCAGGGATTGTATAGCTGCGGACAATTTGATATCGCGACCAGCACATCCCGCTCTGCGGCCAAGTCGACATAGTCGCCCGCGTTCGAGCGACCTTCCAGGATTTCGGTCGAGCCGTCCTCGCGAACGGGCACATACATGAAGAAATTGAGGTTCGCCGGGATGTCACGTTGATCCATGCCATAGGGCTGTAACGCGGCGATGAAGTTATTCCGGCAGTTGGCGGTGTCCTTGATGCCGTAGCGCAGGTAGTTCGCTTCGGCGCTGCAACATCCTCCGATGGTGTCGTGAAAGCCGACCGTGTCTCCTTCGACCGTCATGAGCACGTTGGCGCGGTCCGAATAGAGGCGGCTCCCCTTCCCGATATAGATCGAACGGTTGAACTTGATCGTGTTAGCCGCGTTGTAACGATCTTGCGTTTCGTGTTGATCGTAGCAGAGAAAATCGACGGCCTGCCGGCCTTCAAGATCGATGATGCGCAAGCGTTCGCCCTTGCCAACGAGCCCGGCGTAGTGGCCTCCGGGCGCGATCAGGCGGTCCTCTAGTACCCGCCCCTCGACCCCTGCTGCTTGCGCCAGTCGCGCCTGCAGGTCCCGCGGTCGAGTTTGTGCAAGGCGTTGCAGGGCCTGGGTCCGCTCTTTGGCGGCCATCGATCGCGCGTGCTTTGCCCGCTCCTCGTTGCCCACATGTTGGCCTTCAAGCAGGATGCCAGCCATCCGTGATCTCCTCGGTGCCCTGTTCGAAATCGACAGCCGCGTAACCCTTTTCGGCTCACATGGGGGCCCGCAGCATGCAACGAACTTGAGGTACAAAGGCTGCGGGCGATTATCGGTAACGAGAACGGCCGCATGTGCCGAGAACTGGACTTGAGGTGAGAGTGGCACGACCGCGGGAACGCGGCAATAATTGCTAAGCCAGCGCGGCCGATAGGAGCTTCTGCAGCTGCAAATTAAGATGGTTGCGGGCCCTCGATTTGAACTTACTGCGTGCCATGCCACTCATGGTCCCGGGCCGTCAGCTCGGCGGCTCGGCGGCTCGGCGCGGAATGGTACGCTCGCACAATGCTTTAGGTGCTGGCGAGCACAACCCCCTTCATGTCGCATTCATGTTGCGGCCCCCACTCTGCCGCACACGCTTGGCGGCGTGAGTAGGGGAATAGGAGATCAACATGAAGAGCTGGGTCTTGGCGGCAGGCCTGCTGGCTGCCGCGATGTCTGGTCAGGCAATGGCAGCAGATCTCGACGATGGTCCGTACGATCGCCAGGGATCGGCCTACGATGATCCGCGCTACGCCGATATGTACCGCTATCCCGAGGAGCGCCCGCCGGTGCCGCGCGCGCCGGTGTATGGGGGCCGCTACTATGACCACGATCGTGACGACTATCCGCCGCCGCGCCGCTATACCTACGCCGATCCGCGCTCCTACCGTGGCGCCTGCGTCCCGCGCGAGGAAATCAAATACCGCCTGAAGGAGCATGGCTGGCACGACTTCCGCGACCCGGAGATCCGCGGTGATACCGCCACCGTGCTGGCCCGGCGGCCAAGCGGCCGGCAGTTCGAGCTGACGCTCGATCGCTGCAGCGGCGAGGTCATCAACGTGCAAAAGCTCGATCGCCCGTACGGTCCCTACGCCTACGGCCCTGGCCCGCGTCGCTGGGATCGCTACTGATCGGTTGGCACAACTCGACTCTTGTGAAGGCCCCGGTGCAAACCGGGGCCTTTGAGTTTGGCCGCCGCGAACGCGTCTGTCTCGACGTGGCGCCAACTGCTATAGATCGCACCAGGTTTGGCAGGGAGGGACGCGCCCGTGGATCTGATCGCGCTTGCCAAGAATCCGGTGCCGAGCGGCGCCACCACCGGATATTTCGATTGCCCGGGCAGGATCAAGCTGCGCTTCGCGCGCTGGGAGGCAACACGTGGTCCGCAGCGCGGCACGGTCTGTCTGTTCCAGGGCCGTGGCGAGTTCATCGAGAAGTACTTCGAGGTGGTCGCCGACCTGCGGCGGCGCGGTTTCGGCGTCGCCACCATGGATTGGCGCGGCCAGGGCGGATCGAGCCGTATGCTGGCGAATCCCAGCAAAGGATACGTGCGGTCGTTTGCCGATTTTGATCAGGACCTCGCCTCCTTCATGAAGGAGGTGGTGCTGCCGAACTGCGCGCCGCCCTACATCGCCGTGGCCCACTCGATGGGTGGCCACATCCTGCTGCGCAATGCCTCGCAGCCCAAGTCGTGGTTCTCGCGCATGGTGCTCAGTGCACCGATGATCGCGATAGATCAGACGCGCCTGGGCGTCTCGCCCGGTGTGGCACGCACGTATGCGGAGGTGATGTCTGGCCTCGGCTTCGGATCGATGTACGTCCGCAATGGCAAGGACCGGCCGATCGAGCTCGACCCCTTCGAGGGCAATTTGCTCACCTCGGACCGCGATCGCTATCTGCGCAACCAGCAGGTGCTTGCGGAGGCACCGCAGCTGGGCCTCGGCTCGCCGTGCATTGCCTGGCTGCGTTCGGCCTATCGCTCCATGGCGCGGCTCAGATCGCCCGACTATCCCCACAGCGTGGAGGTGCCGCTGCTGATGTTCGCGGCCGGCATGGACCAGGTTGTGTCCACCCAAGCCATCGAGGAGTTTGCGCTGCGCCTCAAGGTCGGCACGCATGTGCTAATCCCGCAGGCGCGCCATGAAATCTTACAGGAGACGGACGAAATCCGGCAGCGCTTCTGGGCCGCGTTCGATGCCTACATGGGTGCTGATGCGCCCGCCGGCTAATCGACGCCGCGCAACACCGCCAGCGCCTCCTTGTGCACGCGCGGGTCGCCGGCCGCGACGATGCGGCCGCCGTCGGTGGCCGGCTTGCCCTGCCAGGTGGTGACGCGTCCGCCCGCCCCTTCGATGATCGGCACCAGCGCTACGATGTCGTAGGACTTGAGGCCCGCCTCGATGATCAGGTCGATGAAGCCGGCGGCCAGCAGGCAATAGGCATAGCAGTCCCCACCGAAGCGGGTCATGCGCACCCGGGCGCGGATGTGCTCGAAGGCGTCGCGCTCCCCGTCCTTGGCGAACATATCGGGATGCGTGGTGGTGAAGATGGCCTCGGATAGGGACGCACAGGCCCGCGTCTTCAGTCGCCGCGGCGTGCCACCGCGCATCGAGCTGTGCGCCTTGCCGCCGGCCCCCCAGAACCGCTCGCTCGTGAAGGGCTGGTTCATCAGCCCCAGCACCGGCTTGCCGGCGTCCAGCAGGCCGATCAGCGTGCCCCACAGCGGCATGCCGGTGATAAAGGCGCGGGTGCCGTCGATGGGGTCGATCACCCAGTTGAGCTGGCTCGCGCCTGCAATCTGGCCGAACTCCTCGCCGAGGAGGCCATGCTCCGGGTAGCGGGCGGTGACCGCCTTGCGGATGGCACGCTCCGCAGCGCGATCGGCAGCTGTGACAGGATCAAAGCCCGCCGCTGCAGCCTTGTTGCGCACAGCAATCGACCTACGAAAATAGGGCAGAGCCACTTCGCCCGAAATATCGGCCAATCGATGCGCGAACTCCAGGTGGTCCCGCAGACCAGATAATTTGGCTGATGTCACAGCATTTTCCCAGGGTTGCTTGATACAAGACAGGAAACGTTGGAACGAATAGATGACGAATGCTGTGCCATATAGCCGAGACCCTGCTTGCGACTACTAACAGTTGCGATTGCGCCACGCGTGTTGTGGAAACAGAGGAAAACTCAGCCCACTGCCATTGCACTGCACCAAGAACGGGTCCATATCACAGTCACGCGGCCTGTTGGTCCGACTGACACGCCGCTGCCCTCCTTGGGCGTTTCCTCCCTAGACTTGGGCCGTTCTACGTGAGCGGCCCCTTTCTTTGTGGGTGGCCCCGTCTCCCCGTCTCCCCGTCTCCCCGTCTCCCCGTGCAGCGGTTGGGCGTGGGCGCACACCGTTCAGTAGCTATGCGACCTGGTGGCTTCTGCAATGCAAAAGAATCGCCTTGCGTTTTGTGCGCCGCACATCTAGATTTTCACCACGAGGTCGGCGAGTTCCTCGCTGGCTTCGTTGCCCTCCTTGGGCGTTTCCTCCCTAGACTTGGGCCGCACGGTTCACCGCGCGGCCCCTTTTATTTCTTGGGGTCTGACAAGGAGTTGGCAGCCTGGCCTGGACGGTAGCCAACCTTTAGCTTCGCTGGCATCGCGACTGCGCAAGCCTCTGGTATGCCAGGGCATTCAACGGGCTTTCACCGGGCGGTACTCTGTTGCGCTGCAATATGCTCAGCATATATGCAGCATATATCCAGTGCCTATTCGGCAGCCGCCCGCCGCTCCAGCAGCACAGGCAACGCCGCGAACACGTTGGTTGCCAGATCCATCAGCGTGCGTGTGAGCCTACCGAAGTCCTTGTTCTTGGCCAGCGTCGCCTCGTCCAGATACAGGGCGCGATTGATCTCAAGCTGTAGGGACTGCACGCCGCGCGCTGGGTTGCCGTAGTATTCGGTGATGAACCCGCCCGCGTAAGGTCGATTGACCTGTACCTCGTAGCCCCCAGCCTGCAGGACGTCGCGCGTGAAGCGGGTCAGCTTGGCGTCGCACGACGCCCCGAAGCGGTCGCCCAGCACGAAATGCGGGCGTCCGCCAGGCGGCTGGCCCATCGAGGCGGACGGCATCGAGTGGCAATCGATCAGAATCGCCATGCCGAAGCGCTTGCGGGTCTCCTCCAGCAAACCGGCGAGAGCCTCGTGGAACGGCCGGTATAGGCGCTCGATGCGCTCGAAGGCGGCCCCGATCGGCAGCCGCTCGCGATAAATCTCCTCGGTATCGGCCACCACCCGGGCGATGGTGCCAAGGCCGCCGATCACGCGCGCCGACTGGGTGTTGGCGAAATCCGGCAGCCGCCCGTTGAACAGCTCGGGGTCGAGCTCGTAGGGCTCGCGATTGACGTCGAGGTAGGCGCGCGGAAAGCGTGCCGCGATGAGCGGTGCGCCCAGCGCCACCACCGGCTCGAACAGCTCGTCGACGTAGCAATCCTCGGATTTGCGCAGGGTATGCGGGTCGAGCCGCGACGCATCGAGAAAGGCCCTAGGGTAGATGCGGCCGGAATGCGGCGAGCAGAACACCACCGGGGCGAGCTGCTCCTCGGGCCTTAAAAGGGTAAACGCGGGCGTCAATTCGGCAAGTATCGAGGCGCGTTCGCTAGCGTGCATTGGGCGTGTACTTGGCAAATCCATACCTGGGGAATCCGCCGCCGCCGTGCAGGTCGGCGGCCGCGGCGCAGATGCACACACTTTGCCAAGCGGCACGGGCACTGTCCATGCGTCCTGCGCTGGCACGGGGCGGATATGGGGGATGGCTGGTTATCCGCAATTTCATTGCTCGTTTACCAAATTCAAGCCAGATTTCTCCCGCATCGCCACAGGTGGCCGTAGGGTTGCAAGTGCAGGGAATAAAGTTAGCCAGCGTATCAAACCGGGCCAGCACCACATCATGACCGCCAAGCCATCACGCCTGCCTGCCAAGCGCATCCTGCTCGCCGAGGACGACGAGTCCATGCGCGGCTTTCTGGAGCGCGCCCTGACCAAGGCGGGCTACGAAGTGATCGCCTTCGCCAACGGCAAGGATGCGCACGACCGACTGCAGGAAGACAAGTTCACACTGCTGCTGACCGATATCGTCATGCCGCAAATGGACGGCATCGAGTTGGCAAGGCGGGCTGCCGAGCACGACCCCAAGCTCAAGATCATGTTCATCACCGGCTTCGCAGCGGTCACCCTGAACACGAATTCGCCGGCGCCCAAGGATGCGCGCGTTCTGTCCAAGCCGTTCCACCTGAAGGACTTGGTGCGCGAGATCGATCGCCTGCTGGCAGCCTGAGCCGCGCTGGCCAAGTGCGGCAAGCGCCTTGCCTCACGAAATGTTTGCCGATATACGACGTGCCAACCGCGCGGGGCCACCCCCGTAATCCGGGCGCGTAGCTCAGCGGTAGAGCACTACCTTGACATGGTAGGGGTCACAGGTTCGATCCCTGTCGCGCCCACCATTATCTGGTTGTATAAGGCATAGGCCGATGAAGGTCAGAAATTCGCTGAAGTCGCTGCGCGCGCGTCACCGCGACAACCGCCTGGTGCGCCGCAAGGGGCGCGTCTACATCATCAACAAGACCAACCGCCGCTTCAAGGCGCGCCAGGGCTGATTTGCCCCAATTCGGCCGGCTTTGACGGCGCCGCCAGGGGCAGGCTATTCTGGCTCATGCCCACCAATTACGTTCGCAAAGGTCTTGCGCCTCTCCTCGCCCTCGCCCTGATGGTGCCGGTGGCGGGCCTCGGCGCCAGCGCGCTCGCTCAGCACGCTCCTCGCAGCGCTGCCGGGCCGTCCCTGCCGAAAACGCCGGCCGAGCGCGAGAAGATGCTGTCCGATCTCTACGCGCACCTTGCCACGTCTGGCGACGAAGACTCCGCCAAGGCGGTCGCGGAGGCCATCGAGCGCGTCTGGCTCAACTCCGGCAGCGACACCATCGACGTGCTGATGGAGCGGTCGATGAAAGCCGTCGGCGACAAGAACTACGACTTTGCCCTGAAACTGCTCGATCATGTCGTGGCGCTGGCGCCGGACTACACCGAAGGCTGGAACCGCCGCGCCTACGTGCACTACATGAAGAGCGAGGTCGATCTGGCATTGGGCGACCTGCGCCGCACGCTGGCGCTCGATCCCAACCACTTCAAGGCGCTCGACGGGCTGGGTCAGATTCTGCGCGAGATCGGTCAGAAGCGGCCGGCGCTGAAGGCGTTCAAGCAGCTGCTCGACGTGCATCCATACTGGTCGGGCGCGCAGGACGCCGTCGACGAGCTCGAGCGCGAGGTCGAAGGTCAGGGCATCTGAGGCGCCCCGACCTCAGCGCGCGGACGCGCTCTCAGTTCTTAGCGGCGGCTTTGGCCTTGGCCGGTGCCTTCGGCGCTGCACCATCCCAACAGGCACTGGCCGTGGCGGTGCAGGTGTGCTCGTCGAAGACGACGAAGTCGAGGAACAGCTCGCACTTCACTTCCTTCTTGCCGACCGTCCACTTGGAGATGTTCTGCTCCTTCATCCACTCGCCAATGTATTTGTCGAGCAGGTCCTTGGCGTCCTTGGTCGGCCCATCTTTGCCGTAGTCATTGACCAGGAACGAGAACTTCTTACAGGCCGCAGAGGCAGGCGTGGCCATCCCCGCCGCCAGCAAAGCTGCAGCAGCCCAAAGTGCGGTCGTCGATCGCAATGACATGGATGCCTCCCCTCGCATGGTTCCCGCAAAAGTGTCTTTGCTTTGTGCCGCAACACGCGGCCAAAGCAAAGACGGAATTGTGCGACGGGCGCTCTAGGCTGTGACCGAATCAGCGCAGGTCAGTGCAGATAGGGTGACTGGCCGCCCCGCGGGCCGATCCCTGAATCGAAGAAGAAGCCGTGGTCGAACGGACCGGCCGGGCTCTGCCGGTCGAGGCTTGGATCGCGATACGAGTTCATGCTGCCGTACAAGCTGCGCGTCAGGCCGTACGTGTTCATTACATCCTCGGGCCGGTAGGAATAGCCGCCGCGCCGAGCGACGTAGCCGTAAACCCGTGTGCGCTTGCGGTAATAGCGCGCCGGAGCATAGCCGGCATCGGCCTGCGCCACGGTCCGCTTGCGCTCGCCGCCGGCCTGGGCGGCTTCGCTGCCCCACAATGCCACCAGCGCCAAGGCGCCAAGCGCAACCAATAGGGAACCCCCCAGCTTTGTTTTGAGCTTCATGTCGTCAGCCTTTCGTTCGGGGCCGCGCCCCGTTTGGATTGATCTTACGGCATGGAGACAACGAACATCTAAAGAAAATGGCCACCCGCTACGTGCTCGGGTGGCCGGTGTAGGTATGGCGCCACAGCCTACTTGCAGGCGAACTGGGTGGCCTTGCACTCGACCAGCAGCGGCGTCGAGCACTTGTAGCTGGTCTTGCCCTTGGCCTTGGCTCCGGCAAAGCCGACTTCGACGTCGAGCGCGACCTTGGCCAGCCCCTTGGCTACGTCGTCGGGCACGCCAACGCCGGTGCCGCTGTACTTCTTGCACTTGCCTGCCTCGGCCTGGGTGCCGGACATCATTGTCAGAGCCGCAACCGCAAGAGCGGCGGCGCCGACCTGAACAAACCTCTTCATGTGCGATCTCCGATGAACTGCAAACGACATCGATTATGCCGCGCACCGAGCTCTATTCAGAATCAATAGCGGCGTACCGGGCGAGCCGATACGCCGCTTTGGAGAAAGGCGTGGCTCCTGCGTCACGCTTTTCGCGTGCCGAGGAAGGTTTCAGACGATTGCGTTACTTGCAGAGCTTGGCTTGCATGTAGCAGGTCTGCCCCAGACCGCCCGGCTTGCAGCTCGAACGCACGTCGCTCACCTTGTAGCCCGGCGCGGTCGGCACCTTGCCACCGGCCGCCATGAAGGCTGCCCAGGAGCCCCAATCGGTTGCCTGCAGAACGGCTTCCCAGGCCTGGAACTTGGCGCTGTCGACGTTGCCGCCGGTGCCCGAGCCGGCCTTCTTGACGCAGTCTGCCTGAGCCGCGGCGCTGGCCAATGCCAGCACGCCAGCGGCGGCGACCGCCGGAACGAGTTTGCGAACCAGGTTCTTCATGACATCAGCTCCATCAGGTGAGAATGCAGTCGGAACGTGCCAGGCTCCTGCCGCCCAGTGCTGTCCGATCAGGTCCGGCTGCCACAGGGCGCGGAAGGCGCATAGCCTCTCGCAAACAAAAAGGACAGCGAACCGGGGCACATTGCCCGAGATCGCTGCCTTTGCACACTGTCAGAGCCTGACTATCCGGTCCGATCTGCAGATTCACAACTGGCCGTGGCCGGTAGGTGACGCAACCCCGCAGTTATTGCGCCCTCTGCACGCGCTTACTGGGCCATCTGCAAATTGACGGCCTTCGGGCCCTTGCCACGCTTGTCCGGCTCAGTCTCGAACGATACGCGCATGCCCTCATCGAGCGGGCCGATGCCCGACCGCTCGACAGCCGTGATATGGACGAATACGTCCTTTCCACCTTGATCCGGCGTGATGAAGCCGAATCCCTTAGATTGATTGAAAAACTTGACAGTTCCATTCTGCCGCATGCGAGGTCTCCATGTCCCCGGTAAACATTGCAGGTTGCGTCAGCCGCAGGCCAGCTGACGCAGGTGAAGCCAAGGCAGTCTCGTCCGATGTCGGGGAAGGTGAGGCGCGCGAGATAAACGTGACGCTTCGGCGCAAATCATCTCAGGACAGTCTCAGCAGTCTCCGCCGGGTCGATGGGCCGCCCGAACTGCGGCGGAGTATCGGTGATTGGAGAGGCGGGCGCAAGGCAAATTGTCGCTTCCAGATCACCGCTCGCTGCGCATACGCCGTTTTGCTGCGAGAGGCAATTTATTGCGGTCCTGCAGCGACATCGTGAGGTCTCTGATATGGTACTGAGCACCCGAGTCATGGGCCATTCGTTTGGTTAGCTCCGGTAGAACCGCTTCCAATTTTGACCGCAGCGTAAATGGCTGGTTGGCGATGACGAGTCCACAGCCGTTCAGGCGCTGCGCGTCTCTGGGACGATGTGTCAGAAGTTCGACATTCAGAAGTGGTCGCGGCATGGTTGCCAAACTTTCACGAAAGCGTGTGATCGGCCGCAAATCCTTGATCGGGTACCAGCCAACGAAGATGCCCGTCGCAAATCTCTGCAGTCCCTCAGCCAGCCCTTCCGCCAATCTGGCAAGTTCTCCATCCTGTTCGAACGGCGGGTCGATCAAAACGACGCCGCGCCGTTCCTTGGCGGGTAGCAGAGATTTGATCGCCATCCAGCCGTCGAGCGCCATCACTTTCACGCGGCGGTCGCGGCCGAGCGCGGCCTCCAGCTCGCCGCGTTCCTCCGGATGCAGCTCGTTGGCGACCAGCACGTCCTGACTGCGCATTTGCGTTTGTGCGATGCGCGGGCTTCCGGGATAGACGGTGAGCGGTCCCGGCCCGTTTTCAGCCAGCACGGCCTTCAGATAGGGCACGAGAATCCGGTCCACCTCCACAGGCAGAGGTGCGGCGCCCGGACCCAGCAGGCGGCCGATGCCCTTCAGCCATTCGCCCGTCTTGCCGGCCTCCTTGGCGGTCAGCGCATAGCGCCCGCGGCCCGCGTGCGTATCGATCACGCGGAACGGGGCCTCCTTGCCCTTCAGGTGGTCGATGACGAGGGCCAGCACCGCGTGCTTCAGCACGTCGGCGAAGTTGCCCGCATGGTAGGCGTGGCGGTAGTTCATGCACCGAGCTTGCGCCGCAGCCGCACCCGCCTGTCAAGCGAACGCTGGCCTATTGCGCAGCCTTCTTGCGGTTGGCCGCCAGCCGCTCGTCGACCAGGGCCACGCCGGCATCGATGACCGGATGGCTCAGGCCCTTCTGCTTGGCGATCAGCTGCACCAGCTTGTCGGCGCGCTCGATGTAGGGCATGCCGTTGTTGAGCGCGCGCGCTGCCGAAGCGGGCCGCGACAGGCTCTGCGCCGCAGCGGCGTACTTCTCGAACGGCACGAGATCATCCGGCTTGGCGCCGAGCTGCACGCACAGGTCGAACACGAAATTGTAGACCGAGCGCGATTCCTCGAGGTTGGTGTGCACGGCCTCCTGGGCTGTGCGCATGCCGTCCTTGGTGATGCAGCGATAGTTGCCGGCGAGCAGCATCGCCCACTTGGCCAGCGGTACCCAGATCGAATCGTAAGCTTTGAGCTTCACGGGCAGCTCGATCTTGCCTTCTGGCGTGTCGAAGCGCGCGGCGTCGACGTCCTTCTCGAGGTTGCGGACGATCTGGGTGTCCTTGTCGTCCGCGAAGCGTGCGCACTTGAAGTTGGTGGGCAGCGTGACCAGCAACTCGTTGGCCTGGCCGTCGGGCGGGCGGATCGCCTGTGGGTCGGGGCTGTTGAGCGTGATCTTCTGCGGGTCGACCGAGTCCCACACACGCGGATCGGTGTAGGCAGCTTCCAGCGCCTTGTAGTCGAGGCCCGGGATACGTTTGACGTAGGGCAGCGGCGGCATGTTCATGATTGACATGCACGGCACGCGCGACTTGCCCACCGCGTCGAGCAAGGTCTTCACAGCGTCGACGCGATACTGCGGTTCCTGCATGCACAGTCCGACGAGGTCGTACTTGGATGGATCGACGCCGGTGGCCGGGCCGGCGGTGACTTTGCCGGGCAACTTGCGCGACTCGAGCAGGACCGCGTCCTTGCGTCCGCGCACGGGCAGGCGAACCTTGAAGCCCTCCGCGTTGATCAGCTCCGCCTCGGCCGGCAGGCACACCAGGTGGATCGAGTGTCCGCCGAACAGCAGCTTGGAGGCCAATAGCGACCCGTAGGAAGCGCCCATCAGCAGGATATTGTACGCCATAACTCGTCCCTCCGAATGCGCGCCGGCAGGCCAGCGCGGGCGCCGATGTTGTTGAGTGCGCCCGATGCTATGCGCAGGGGCCGCGCCATGCAATCGCCATTGCCGCGCGGGGGCCCCGATCGAGCGCGGCACGGTTTGAGCGGGAAGGAGGGGGCCGCAGTCGTAGCGCCCGCCCACCTAGACCGCGCTCCTCGCCTTCGCCTGCAGGCGGCGGGCGTGCAGGATCGGCTCGGTGTAGCCGTTGGGCTGCGCAAGGCCCTTGAAGACGAGGTCGCAGGCTGCCTGGAAGGCAACCGAGGTGTCGAAGTCGGGCGCCATCGGCCGGTAGAGCGGATCGTCGGCGTTCTGCTTATCGACGACCGCTGCCATCCGTCGCATCGTCTGCATGACCTGCGCCTGCGTGGTGACGGCGTGGTGCAGCCAGTTGGCGATGTGCTGGCTCGAGATGCGCAGCGTCGCGCGATCTTCCATCAGGCCGATGTTGTTGATGTCGGGCACCTTGGAGCAGCCGACGCCCTGATCGATCCAGCGCACCACGTAGCCCAGAATGCCCTGTGCGTTGTTGTCGAGTTCGGCCTGCACCTCTTGCGGCGACCAGTTGATGCGGTCGGCAACGGGAATGGTCAGGATATGGTCGAGCGAGGCGCGCGGACGCACGCTGAGCTCGGCCTGCCGCTTGGCCACGTCGACCTTGTGATAGTGCATGGCGTGCAGGGTGGCGGCGGTGGGGGAGGGCACCCAGGCCGTCGTGGCACCGGCCTGCGGGTGGGCGATCTTTTGCGCCATCATGTCGGCCATGCGGTCCGGCATCGCCCACATGCCCTTGCCGATCTGCGCGTGCCTCGGCAGCTGGCAGGCAAGGCCGATGTCGACGTTCCAGTCCTCGTAGGCCTTGATCCAGGGCGTTGCCCGCATGTCCGCCTTGCGCAGCATCGGCCCCGCTTGCATCGCGGTGTGGATCTCGTCGCCGGTGCGGTCGAGGAAGCCCGTGTTGATGAAGCACACGCGATGTTGCGCGGCGCGGATGCACTCCTTCAGGTTGACCGTGGTGCGCCGCTCCTCGTCCATGATGCCGATCTTGAGCGTGTGGCGCGACAGCCCGAGCGCATCCTCGGTGCGGTCGAACAATTCGCTGGCGAAGGCGACCTCCTCAGGCCCGTGCATCTTCGGCTTGACGATGTAGATCGAGCCGGTGCGGCTGTTCCTGACGGCGCCCGTGCCCTTGAGATCGTGCAATCCGATCAGCCCGGTGATCACGCAGTCGAGGATGCCCTCCGGCACCGGCTCGCCGTGCCGGTCGAGGACGCTCGCATCCGGCATCAGGTGGCCGACGTTGCGCACCAGCAGCAGGCTGCGGCCGTGCAGGGTGAGCGTGTCGCCCTCGGGCGTCGTATAGACCCGGTCCGGGTTGAGCCGGCGGGTCATGTCGGCGCCACCCTTGCGGAAGGTTTCCGACAGCGTGCCGTTCATCAGGCCGAGCCAGTTGCGGTAGGCGCCGACCTTGTCCTGGGCATCGACGGCGGCAATCGAATCTTCCAGATCGACGATGGTGGTGACGGCGGCTTCCAGCACCACATCGGCTACGCCGGCGATATCGTTCTTGCCAATATAGTGCCGGTTGTCGATCTGGATCTTGATGTGCAGGCCGTGGTGGCGGAGCAGGATGGCGCGCGGCTCGGAAGGATCGCCGCGGTAGCCGACGAACTGCCCGGGATCGGCAAGGCCGACCAGCTTGGTTGTGCTCGATAGGCCAATCAGGCGTGCGGCCTGGTCCAGCCAGGTTTCGGCGATGCTATCGAAGCTGACAACGAGGCGATCGTCTTGCACCGCATAGCCGCGCACCTGCGCATGCGAGCCGCTGGCCAGCGGCGCCACCTCGTCGAGGAAGCGCTTGGTCCAGGCGAATACCTTGGCGCCGCGCGCGGGATTGTAGCCGCCGCCGCGGCTTGCCCCGTCATCCTCGGGCAGCACATCGGTGCCGTATAAGGCGTCGTAGAGGCTGCCCCAGCGCGCATTGGCGGCGTTCAGGGCATAGCGGGCGTTGGTGACCGGCACCACCAGCTGCGGTCCGGCGATGCTGGCAATTTCCGCATCGACGTTGCACGTGTCGACGGCAAAGTCGGGGCCTTCTTGCAGCAGGTAGCCGATCTCGCCCAGCATGGCCTTGTATGCAGCGAGGTCGAAGGGCTGGCCTTTGCGCGCCGTGTGCCAGGCGTCGATCTTGCTCTGCATCTCATCGCGCACCTTGAGCAGGGCGCGGTTCTTCGGCGCCAGGTCGTGCACGATGCGATCGAGACGGGCCCACCAGGCGGTCTCGGCCACTCCCGTGCCCGGCAGTGCTTCCTTGTTGATGAAGTCGTAGAGGGCCTTGGCGACGCTCAGGCCACCGACCAGCACCCGCTCTGTCATCGCACTCTCATTGCACTGGCCGGCAGGGCTCGGCGACGACGCCGTCCTTGATCAGATCATCGATCTCGCCGGGCCCATAGCCTGCCTCGGTCAGCACGTCGCGCGAATGTTGCCCGAGCGTGGGTGCGCCGGCCCCGACCGCCCCAGGCGTTGCCGAGAACTTCACGGGCAGGCCCAGCGTCTGCACCTTACCGACCACGGAGTGTTCTACAACGGGCACCATGTCGCGCGCCTTGGTTTGGGGGTGCGCATGCATCTCTTGCACGGACAATACCGGACCGGCAGGCACGCCGGCCGTCTCGAGCTGGCCGAGCCACTGCGCCGACGTGCGCCGCCGGAAATGGGGGGCGAGCAGGGCGGCCAGCGCCGGCAGATTGGCCATGCGCCCGGCGTTGTCCTTGAAGCGCCCATCAGTCGCGATCTCGGGTGCGTCGAGCACGACCAGGAACGCCGACCACAGTTTCTCGTTGGAGGCGCCGATGGTGATCCAGCCGTCCCGGGTCTCGAAGGCCTGATAGGGCGCGCTCAGGGGATGGGCCGAGCCCATCGGCCCCGGCGCGACGCCGGTCGCAAAGGCGATGGCCGATTGCCAGTAGGTCTGGGTGATCCCGGCCTCGAACAGCGAGGTATCCACCCGTTGGCCCTGCCCGGTCTTGAGCTTGTGGGCGTAGGCGGCGGCCACGCCCATGGCGGCGATCAGGCCGGCCGTGATGTCGGTGATCGGAGGCCCGCTCTTGACCGGCGGCCGGCCGGGGCCCTCGCCGGTGACCGACATGATGCCCGACATGCTCTGGGCAATGAGGTCGAAGCCGCCTTGGCTGGCCAGAGGACCGGTGCGGCCGAAGCCCGAAATCTCGCAGTAGATGAGGCCCGGATTGAGCTTGGCGAGGACGTCGTAGCCGACGCCCAGCTTTTCCATGGTGCCCTGGCGATAGTTCTCGATCAGCACGTCGGTATTGCGCACGAGGCGCTGCAATACCTGTTGCCCCTGCCGCCGCTTGAGATCGACGGCCAATCCGCGCTTGTTGCGGTTCATCATCATGAAGGCGGCCGACTGGCCCTCGATTGAGGGCGTGCGCATCTGCCGGCTGGTGTCGCCGATCTCGGTGTTCTCCACCTTGATCACGTCGGCGCCCATGTCTGCCAGCATCAGCCCGCACACCGGCCCGGCCATGACGTGGCTGAGGTCGAGCACCCGCATGCCGACCAGTGGACCGCGCTTTGCTTGCGTGCTCATGCGTCTCTCCTCAAGCCGTCAGGCCCAGCTCCTCAGCTGCGGGCAGCGGTGCAAGATAGCTTTGCACGAGCTTGGCGCTTACGCCCGTAAGATCGGCTGGCGACCACTTGGGCTTGCGGTCCTTGTCGACCAGCAGCGCGCGCACGCCTTCGGGGAACTCGCCGTCCTCGAACAGGCGCACGGTCAGGCGATACTCGACATTGAGCGCTGCCTCCAGCGAGGCGAGGCTGCGCGCGTTGGCGATGGCGGCCAACGTGATTTTCATGGCTTTGGGTGATTTCTGCGCAAGCGCAGCTGCAGTGTTAGCCGCCCACTCGCCAGGGCTTGCGGCAAGCGCGGCCAGAATGTCCTCCACGCTTGCTCCAGCGAAGGTCCGATCGATGTCGCTGCGCCGGTCCTGGAGACTTGATGGGCCGGCCGGCTCCTTGAACGCAGCGATAACCTCCTCGACCCGGCCGCCGCCGGGGTCGGCAAGCCGTGCCATCAGCGCGCCAAGCTTTGCCGAGGGGACCATATGATCGCTGAAGCGAGCGTAGATGGCGTCGGCCGCGCGCATGATGTCGCCGGTCAGGCCGAGGTAGGTGCCGGTCTGGCCCGGGGCGTGCGCCAACAGCCAGGTGCCGCCGACATCGGGGATCAGGCCGATGCCGGTCTCCGGCATGGCAAGCTTGGAGCGTTCGGTGACGATGCGGTAGCGCGTGTGGCCCGACAGGCCGATGCCGCCACCCATGACGATGCCGTCCTGAATGGCCACGAGTGGTTTGGCGTAGCGGCCGATCAGCGCGTTGAGACGGTATTCGTCGCTCCAAAACTTGCGCGCCAGCGAGGAGCCCTGGCTGCGGCTGTCGTACAGGCCGCGCACGTCGCCGCCGGCGCACAGGCCGCGTTCGCCGGCGCCGTCGAGCACAACGAGCCCGATGGCCGCATCGCTTTGCCAGGCATGGAGAGCTTCCCAGATCCGCCCCACCATCGGCAGCGTCAGAGCATTGAGCGCCTTTGGTCGATTCATGGTGATGTGGCCGGCGCGTCCCTCACGCCGGATCAAGACCTCGTCAGTTACCGATTGTTCCATGTTCTGTCCTTGACATTCCTGGCGCCGTCGGGATTAGCCGTCCTGCGCGGCGCGCGCAATCGCTTCGGAGTCACGGCAAAGCACGCTAGAATTCACATATGACCATCTGGCAGAAACTTTCCGGGTTCGCGACCTCGGTGGGCGAGGCGGGCGGCACGCTGCTGGGCGAGCTTGCCCAGTCGCTGGGTCTCGGGCCGGAACCATCCGAGCCGCAGAAGCATATCGCCTTCACCATCGCCGTCATCGCCCTCAGCGCCAAGATGGCCAAGGCCGATGGCGTCGTCGCCTGCGCCGAGGTGGAGACCTTTCGCCGCGTGTTCCACTTCTCGCCGGAGGATGCCCGCAACGTCGAGCGCGTCTACGAGCTGGCGCAGCAGGACACGGCCGGCTACGAGGCCTATGCCGATCAGGTTGCCGGCCTGCTCAAGGACGACCGGATGCTGCTCCAGCACGTGCTGGAGGGGCTCCTGCATGTGGCCGCGGCCGATGGCATCCTGCATCCACGCGAGGATGACATCCTGCACGACATCGCCACACGGCTCGGCTTTTCCGACAGCGAGTTCCGCTTCTTCCGCGCCCGCTTCGTGACGGACCCGTCCAGCCCCTACGACGTGCTGCGCCTGGGCCCCGACGCCTCCAACGACGACATCAAAACCCAGTACCGCAAGCTGGTCGCCAACAACCATCCGGACAAGCTGATGGGCGAGGGCGTGCCGGCCGAGTTCCTCGATATCGCCAACCGCAAGCTGGCGGCCATCAACGCGGCCTACGACAGCATCGCCAGGGAACGCGGGCTTTGATCGTCAGGCCCGATAGCGCGCTGGTCGGCGCCCTGCATGCCTCGCCCAATGTCGAGCCGCGGCGCGGCGCGGGACAGCCCGACATGCTGGTGCTGCACTACACGGGCCTGAAGAGCTGCGCCAAGGCCATCGACTGGCTGTCGCGGCCCGAGAGCAAGGTGTCGTGCCACTACGTGGTCGATGAGGTGGGGTTCATCACGCAGATGGTGGCAGAGGAGCAGCGCGCCTGGCACGCGGGCGTTGCCTCGTGGGCGGGGGAGACCGACATCAACTCGGCTTCGGTCGGCATCGAGGTGCACAATTGCGGTCACGAGCTGGGCTACCCCGAGTTTCCCGAGGCGCAGCTCGTCGCACTGGAAGCCTTGTGCGCCGACATCATGGCCCGGCATCGCATCCGTCCTGAGCGCGTGCTGGCCCACTCCGACGTAGCGCCGACCCGCAAGAAGGATCCCGGCGAGAAATTTCCCTGGCCGCGTCTCGCGCGCCAGGGCATCGGCCATTGGGTGAGGCCGGAGCCGGTGCAGCCCGCCGACCCCGGCATGGCCCGCGACGCCGCCGGCCCGCTGGTCAGCGACGTGCAGACCCTGCTGGCGACGTACGGCTACGGCATCGAGGCGACCGGAGGGTTCGATCCGCTGACCGAGTTCGTGGTCATTGCTTTCCAGCGCCATTTCCGCCCCGAGCGCGTCGATGGCCGCATCGACCAGTCGACCATCACGACGCTCGAACGTCTGCTGGCGGCACTGCCAGGACGGCCCGCGGCATGAGCATCGCCCAGGATGCCAGCGCACGGCCGGCCGGGCCGCTCGACCGTCTCGATGTGCGCGCCGTGCTGGTGCTGCTCATCTGCTGTGCCTGCTGGGGCGTCAACCAAGCGGCCATCAAGATCGCCAATGCCGGCATCTCGCCAACGCTGCAGGGCGGCCTGCGCTCGGTGTGCGCGGGCGTGCTGGTGTTGGCCTGGGCGCAGGTGCGCGCTGTGCCGTTGTTTGAGCGCGACGGCACGCTGTGGCCCGGCCTGTTGGCCGGTCTGATGTTTTCCGTCGAGTTCATGGTGCTCTACATCGGGCTCGATCTGACCACGGCCTCGCGCGGCGTGGTGCTGCTGTATTTGTCGCCGTTCGTGGTGGCGGTAGGCGCGCACTACCTGATCCCGGGCGACCGGCTGACGCTTGCCAAGGTGGTCGGTCTGACGGCGGCGCTGGCGGGCCTAGCGGTGGCCGTTGGCGAAAGCTTTGCAGTGCCGGGCCGGCCGACGCTGACGGGCGATTTGTTGTGCCTGCTGGCGGCCGTGCTGTGGGGCGCGACCACGGTGCTGATCCGCACCACCGCGCTGAAGTCGGCGGCGCCCGAAAAGACGCTGCTCTATCAGCTATTCGTGTCGGGGCTGGTGCTGCCGCCGATGTCGGTGGTGATGGGCGAGCCCGGCATCGGCGAGCTGACGCCGGCCGTGCTGGCGGCCTTCGCCTACACGGCCGTAATCGTCGCGTTCATCACCTACATCGCCTGGTTCTGGCTGGTGCGCAACTACCCGCCGACCCGCGTCGCGGCCTTCACCTTCCTGTCGCCGGTGTTCGGCGTGATCGCGGGTAACCTCATGCTGGGCGAGGCCTTCACGCCCAGCCTCGCAGCGGCGCTGCTGCTGATTGCCTGCGGCATCTACCTGGTGAACCGCCCGGCGCGGTAGCAAGCCGCATCACGGCCTGCGCACCGCCCGGTGCCTGGCATCGCCGGATACTTGCTGGCGCGCAGGGCGACATGCTCCGCTCCGTCAGCGGCTTTCGGCGAGCTTGGAGGCCATCACGGCGATGGTGCGCTGATAGACCTCGGCCTTGTTCCAGTCCTTGATGACGGCATAATTGGCCGAGCCCGGCTCCCAGCCTTGCCCGGCCTGCCAGCCGTGCCCCTTGAGGAAGTTGGCGGTGGAGGCCAGCATGTCGGCTACGCTGGCCTCCAGATCGCGGCGTCCGTCGCCGTCAAAGTCGACCGCATACTTGAAATAGCCCGACGGCATGAACTGCGTGTGGCCGATCTCGCCAGCCCAGCCGCCGCGCAGTTGCGCGAGGTTGAGGTCGCCGCGCTCGATAATGCGCAGGGCATCGAGCAGATGCGCGGTGAAGAATTCGCTGCGGCGGCAATCGTAGGACAGTGTCGCCAGCGAGCGCATGACCGAGAACTTGCCGCTGCTGTCGGAGCCGTAGTTGGTTTCCAGGCCCCAGATGGAGATCAGGATCGGACCCGGCACGCCGTAGCGCTGCTCGATGCGGTCGAGCGTCGTTGCGTGCGTGCGCATCAGGGTCTGGCCGCGGCGAATGAGCGCTGGGCCGACGCGGCGCGCGTAGAACTCCTCGAAGCTGAGCTTGAAGGAGCGCTGCGAGCGATCGAGCCGGATCACCGTTGGATCATAGCTGACGCCGGCGAGGCCGGCATTGACCGCTGCCGGCGCGATGCCCTGCGCCACGGCCGTGCGTTTCAGGCCTGCCAGCCAGGCATCGAAACCGCCAGCATCGTCCCCGCAATTGGCGGCACTGGCAGCAGGTGCCAGCGCGCACACAAGCGTGGCCACGGCCACGCTCAACCGCATGCATCTCCACCAGACGCCTACCAGGCTTGTCATCTCAGTCACGCGCTCCCTCGGCCGGTTGTGGCTCATGTTCGGTGCCATCATATGTCATACTCGACAAAAGTTTGCCTGCGTGCCGTTGGCGCGGGGGCATGGTTGATGAGGCGCTTATGTGTCGGAATATCAAGACCCTGTACAACTTCGAGCCACCGGCGACGCCAGATGAGATTCGCGCCTCGTGCCTGCAGTTCGTGCGCAAGCTGAGCGGCTTTGCCCGTCCCTCCAAGCAGAACGAGCAGGCCTTCAACCGGGCCGTCGACCAGGTGACGGACGTGGTGCACGAGTTGCTGGCGACACTGGTCACCAACGCCCCGGCCCGCGATCGCGAGGTCGAGGCGGCCAAGGCGAAGGCGAGGTCGGCCGAGCGGTTCAGCGCATCCGGCCGGCGCTGAGCCTTCTCAGGCGCTGGGCGCTGATGCGGTCGTGGCGATCCAGATGCCGGCGAAAACGGCGATCAGGCCGACCATCAGGTGCACGGTGATCGGCTCGCCGACCAACATCGCCGCCAGCAGGCCGGCTGCGATGGGGTTGACCGTCATGGTGTTGGCGACGCGCGTCGGGCTCGCCTTGTGCAGCGCCAGCACCCACAGGATGAAGGCGAGCGCGCCCCCGCCGACACCGAGGTAGACACCGGCGATCCAGTCGTTGGTGCTGAAGCTTGCGAGCACGGCCACGCGACCGGTGAGTGTGCCGATCAGTAGCAGCATGGCGGCGCCGGCGCCCATACCGACCGTGAGATAGCCAAGCGCGCTCGCGCGGACGATGAATG
>DASTOW010000181.1:0-10584 GCA_035762425.1 Hyphomicrobiaceae bacterium
GGAACGGCTCGGGAATGCATTGCAACTTCACGACCAAATACATGCGCGAAGTCGGCGGCAAGGACTATTTCGAAGCGCTGATGCAGCAGTTCGAGAAGAACCTGCAGGCCCACATCGACGTCTACGGTCCAGACAACGACAAGCGCCTGACCGGCAAGCACGAGACGGCGCCGTGGAACAAGTTCAGCTACGGCGTGGCCGACCGCGGCGCTTCGATCCGCGTTCCGCACTCCTTCGTCAACAATGGCTACAAGGGCTATCTGGAAGATCGCCGTCCGAACTCCCAGGGCGACCCCTACGCCATCGCTTCGCAGATCCTGAAGACCATCTCCGAGGTGCCGACCGCACAGAAGGCGGCCGCCTGAGACACACGCTATCTGCGGCGATCGCACCATCGCCGCACAGCTCGCGACACTGGCTGGAACAGAAAAGGGCGCGCACCGTGAGGTGCGCGCCCTTTCCTTCCAATGCGTGCAGTCCAGGGGAGGACCGCACCTTCATTCTCAGAGTTTATTCAGCCGGGTCAATATCTTATAAACGAGCAGGTTGCTCATTTCCTTTGCACTCGCTTGGCCCCGACGCCGACCTCTGTGCGATGTGTCGCCAGTGCCGGGACACTTGTGTCCGCTACTCCGGTTGAACGCCCGCTGCCTTGATGATGGTGGCCCACTTCGCAACCTCGGCCTTCAAGAAGGCGTCCAAGGCAGCCGACGTGGCGCGATCCTGGCTCACCGGCTCCATGCTGAGCTCCGCGAAACGCTGCACCACACTTGGGTCCTGCAGGGCAGACTGCAGGGCCGCCTCGAGCTTCCCGACGATCGGCTTCGGCGTTCCGCGCGGCGCATACAGCCCGTACCAGGTCGACACCTCGATGTCGGGCGCGCCCGCTTCGGCCGTGGTCGGCAGGTTGGGCAGGGTCTTGAGGCGCGTTCTGGTCGTGACGGCATAAGCCTTCAGCTTGCCGGACTGCACGAGCGGCGTGGGACCCGTTGCCGGGTCGCAGTAGAAGTCGATGTGGCCGCCCATCAGATCATTCAGCACCGGGCCACCGCCCTTGTAGGGCACGACGCTCGGCTTGGTGCCGGTCGCGCTCTGGAAGACCATGCCGCACAGATGCGCGGCCGAGCCGACGCCGGAGTGGGCATACATGGCCTTGTCGCCGCGCTCCTTCACGAACGCGATCAGCTCCTTCAGGTCGGCCGGCGGATAGTCGGGCCGCGCCACGATGATCATGGGAACGTCGGTGACGAGCCCGATCTTCTCGAAGTCGTTCACGGGGTCGTAGGGCAGCTTGCTGTAGAGGCTGACGCTGGTGGCCTGGCCGACGTGCATAAGCAGGATCGTGTAGCCATCGGGAGTAGCCTTGGCTACCCGGTGCGTGCCGATCGTGCCGCCCGCACCCAGGGTGTTCTCGACGATGATCTGCTGGCCGAGGTGCGGGCTCATGGCGGCCGCAACGATGCGCGCGATGGTGTCGCCGGGCCCGCCGGCCGCAAACGGCACGACCAGCGTCAGCACGCGGTTCGGATAGTCCTGCGCGGCGGCAGGCTGGATTGTCGCCAGGCCGACCAGGCAGGCCGCCACCCACTTCACAAGCTTCATGTTGCACTTCCTCCCGACTTGTCGTTCTGCAGCAATGCGATCGCCGCCTGCGCGGCGTTGCGAACATGGCTTACGGCCGCCTTGCGGGCGCGCTTGGCATCCCGGTCCATCAGTGCCTCCACCAGCCCGGTCAATTCTGCGATGCTTTCCGATGACCTGCCCGGAGCCCGCAAGGACGTGGCGCGCAGCAGCATGACGCGCGCATTCAGCATGCGCAGGCTGATGCCGAGCGCCTCGTTGCCGGACCCCTCGACCAGGCAGTCGTAGAAATGGTTTTTCGCATTCAGCCGGGCGAGCGGGTCGGGCTTGCGAAACGCCCGCTTCAGGTCGGCAAACGCCTCGTTCAGCGCCGCGCGCTGCTGTTCCGAGGCAAGCTCGGCGAACAGCTGGCACGCAAGCCCTTCGAGCTCCATGCGCACCTGGTAGACGCCTTCGGCCTGCTTGGTGGTCAGCTTCGCGACCACGGGGCCGCGATGCGGCAGCACCGTGATCAGGCCCTCGGACTCGAGCTGGCGCAGCGCCTCGCGCACCAGCGTCCGGCTCACACCCGTCATCTCGCATAAGGCACGCTCGGGCAGCCGCTCCCCACCCTTGAAGCGGCCGAGCGCAATCGCATAGCGGATGCTCTCGGTCACCCCGTGGCGCAGCGGCGCGGCGACCTTCTCGACCCGGAAATCGTGCTCAGGAAGTGTCGACGTCATGCAAGCCGCTGGTCTCGTCGCAGGCCGCACGGCCACTGCCTATCCATCGTCCACGGCCGCGCATCGCCGCACGGTCATTCCATAATACAATATGACGGTCGGATTGCATGTCAAGCCGGGTTGGTGTAGGCAACCGCGCTCATAGGCTCCCCTGCATGATTGGCTGCCCCATGCAAACCGTCACACGCCCGCTGGTCGATTTCCTCGCATCGTCACGCTGGGAGGACGTGCCGGACGATGTGCGCCACGCCGCCAAGCGGTCGATCCTGAACTGCTTCGGCGCAGCCCTCGGCGGCAGCCAGGATGCCGCCGTCAAGGGTGTCCTGGCGGTGCTGGATCGCTTCTCAGGCCCGCGCGGCGCCACCGTGACCGGCCACGCCATAAGGCTCGACATGCTCAGCGCTGCCTTCGTCAACGCGGCGAGCGGCAACGTGTTCGACTTCGACGACACCCACCACCCGACCATCATTCATCCGACCGCCCCGGTTGCACCCGCCCTGTTTGCGCTGGCCGAAAGCCGCGTCACGACCGGGCAGGAGTTGCTGCTCGCCTTCGTGCTCGGCGTGGAGGTGGAGTGCCGTCTCGGCAACGCGGTAACGCCATGGCACTACAAGCGCGGCTGGCATATCACCTCCACCTGCGGCGTGTTCGGCGCGGCAGCGGCGGCCGCCAAGATCCTCGGGCTCGACGCCCAGCAGATGCTCTGGGCGCTCGGCAACGCCTCAGCCCAATCATCGGGCCTGATCGAGACGCTCGGCACGATGGCCAAGAGCATCGGCGTCGGCGCTTCGGCACGCGGCGGTCTCTCAGCGGCACTTTTCGCCGAGGCTGGCGTCACAGGTCCGGCCGAGCCGATCGCCGGCCCGCGGGGTTTCACTTCCGTGATGGGTCATGGGGCGGACCTCGCCGCCATATCCGAAGGCCTCGGAAAGACCTGGGAACTGCACGCGAACACCCACAAGCCCTATCCCTGCGGCGTTGTGCTGTTCCCCGTCATCGACGCTTGCCTCGATCTGCGAGCGCAGAACCCTGGCTTGAACCTCGATGCCATCACGGAAATCAAGGTCGAGGGCCATTCGCTGCTTCGCGAACGCACTGACCGCCCCTCCGTCATCACGGGTCGCGAGGCACAGGTGAGCGCACAGCACAGCGTTGCGGTTGCCCTCATCGAGGGCCTCGCCGGCGTTGCGCAGTTCGAGGACGCGATTGTCAACCGCGCCGACATTCTCGCGCTGCGCAGCAAGGTGCACGTCCGCGAGCGTGCGGGCACATCGGTCGAGGCCGCGCATGTGACAATCACCCTGGCCGACGGCAGGACGCTGCACTCCTTGGTCGAGCAGGGTCGCGGCACGCCGCAGCGCCCGATGTCGGATGCAGACATAGAAGCCAAGGTGCGGGACCTGGCCAAGTATGGCTGCCCGACGCTCGATCCGTCGCCGCTGATCGATGCGATCTGGTCGCTCGAGAGCAGCCGGGACGCCGGGACCGTCATGCGTCTCGCGAGCACCTGACATGGGCGCCACCCTTGCCGGCAAGTGCGCCCTGATCACGGGTTCGACCGCGGGACTTGGCTTCGCGATCGCCGAGGCGCTGGCGGGGGAGGGCTGCAACGTCGTCCTGAACGGCATCGCGCCAGTCGCGGCAGGCACGGCCGCGCAACAGCGCCTTGCCAAGGCATTCGCCGTCGGCGCCATCTACGCACAGGCCGATATCTCGCAGCTTGCAGAAATCCAACGTCTGATCACGGCTTCCGTCACGCAGTTCGGCAGCATCGATATCGTGGTCAACAACGCCGTCGTGCGCCACTTCGAGCCGATCGAGAACCTGAAACCGGCGGACTGGGAGCAATCGCTTGCCGTTAACCTGTCGGCACCGTTCCACATTGTCCGGCTCGTGCTTCCGATGATGCGTGCGCGCGGCTGGGGGCGCATCTTCAATCTGTCTTCCTACTACGCCAGCCGCGCTGCCGAGGATCGCATCGGCTACGTCACCACCAAGACCGCCTTGATCGGTATGACTCGCGCCATCGCGCTGGAAGCGGACGGCCACGACATCACCTGCAATGCGATCTGCCCGGGAACGCTGGCGACGCCCGACATCATGGCGCGCATTGGCAAGCTCGCCGCAGCCGAGGCCATCAGCGAGGACGAGGCGACGCGCCGCTACCTCGCAGGCCGCCGTCCCGCCGGTCGGTTTGTGGGCCTCGACAGCGTGGGCGGACTGATCGCCTTCCTGTGCGGCCCCGGCGGCCGCGACATCACCGGCGCCGTGCTGCCGGTCGATGGCGGCTGGACCGCCACCTGAACACCTCGCCGCCGACTTTCCTGCCGATCACGCTGCCCGAACGAGCGTGGGCGCGCCCTTGCCGCGCACTTCCGTTTCCTCGAACTCGGCGGCGGTGATGGCCCGATCGAGCGCGGCCAGCAGTTGCTTGGCGCTGTCCAGCGTCAGCTCGACGCCGGCCCGCGCACCCGGATCGAGCGACGCATTGATGAAATCGAGCGTGATGACGTCGCCCAGCGGCGCATGGCGCGCATGATCGTAAGCGACCACCGCCTGCGTCAGGGCAAACCACTCGTCGCCGCGCTTGGCCATGCCGTCCACGCCCACAACCTCGACAATCGACGTGCACATGTGGGTCTCTCCTACGCTGCCAGATGCTTCTTGAAGAACGCGAGCACCTTGCTCCAGCCGTCCATTGCCGCCTCGGGCCGATAGAGTGGCCGGTGCCAATACCAGATGCCGTGGCCGGCGCCGTCGTAGCGGTGGAACTCATAGCTCTTGCCGTGCTTCTTCAGCTCGGCCTCGTGCTCGTGCACCTGCTCGGGGCTTGGCGCGCGGTCGTCGTTGCCGAAGATGCCGATCAGGGGGCACGACAGCTCCCTCGTCATGTCGATCGGCGCGACCGGCGTCTTGGCATTGAGCTCGTCCTTGCCCATCACGACGCGGCCGCCCCACAGCTCGGCGCAGGCGTCGACGTCTTTCTTCTGGCAGGCGTAGATGAAGGCATGCCGCCCGCCCGAGCAGGAACCGAACAGGCCGACCTTGCCGTTGTGGTTGGCTTGGGCGCGCATCCACTGCACAGCGGCCGCGGTATCGCCGACCATCTGCGCATCGGGGATGCCGCCTTCGGCGCGCACCTTGGCGGCGACGTCGTCGGGATTGCCCTCGCCCGCGCGCTGATAGAGGTTGGCACAGATCGCCAGATAGCCGTGATGCGCAAAGCGCCGCGTCGTCTCGATGTAGAACTCGCTCCAGCCCGGCAAGTGATGGATCAGCACCACGCCCGGAAACGGACCTGCACCGGAGGGCTTGGCGACATAGGCCGTGATCGGTGTGCCCTTGTCGCCATTGATGGTGACGTTCTCGCAGGTCATGCCTCGATAGAATGCCATCGGGTGCTCCTCCACACGCGCCAGCTTGTTGCGTCAGCCCGGCCGACATCGATATCCGGACAGCCGGCACCATGGCAACTCATGATAACGAGAGCGCTGAACCAAGGCATTCGGCAAGATGCGGCAACCCTGCGCACATTGTGCTTGCCGAAGGAACTTGGCGGCCGGATACAGCCGCGATGAAATTTGCCGCCCCGCTCCCGATCGACGCCGTTCTGGACGAGCTGCGCACGACGCTGGCCGCACGCAATTCGGCGGTTCTTGTGGCCCCGCCCGGCGCCGGCAAGACCACACGCGTGCCGCTGGCCGTGCTGGACGAAGCTTGGCTGCAGGGCCGGAAAATCCTGGTGCTGGAGCCGCGCCGTATCGCCGCGCGGGCGGCCGCCGCGCGCATGGCGCACTCCTTGTCGGAGGCGGTCGGCGAGCGCATCGGCCTGCGCGCACGCTTGGTCTCCAAGTCAGGGCCCAAGACGCGCATCGAGGTCGTCACCGAGGGCGTGTTCACCCGTATGATCCTCGACGATCCGGAGCTGGCGGGCATCGGCGCGGTGCTGTTTGATGAGTTCCACGAGCGCTCGCTCGATGCCGATCTGGGCCTGGCCCTGGCCCTCGACTGCCAGAGCAGCCTGCGCGCCGACCTGCGCATCGTGGCGATGTCGGCGACGCTGGATGGAGCGCGGGTCGCGCAGGTGCTCGGCAAGGCCCCGGTGATCGCCAGCGAAGGCCGCGCGTTCCCCGTCGAGACACGCTACCTCGGCCGCGCTGCCGGCGCGCGCATCGAGGAGCAGATGGCGCAAGCGGTGATGCAGGCGCTGCGGGCCGAGGCGGGCTCGATCCTCGCGTTCCTGCCCGGCCAAGGCGAGATCCGCCGCGTCGAGGACCGGTTGAAAGAACGCATCAACGATCCCAATATCCTACTCGCGCCTCTGTACGGGGCGATGCACATGAAGGAACAGAACCTGGCCCTCGCGCCCGCTCCGCAAGGCAAGCGCAAGGTGGTGCTGGCCACGTCGATCGCCGAGACCTCCATCACCATCGAGGACGTACGGGTCGTCATCGACAGCGGCCTTGCGCGCGTGCCGCGCTTCGAGCCAGACGTCGGCGTGACGCGGCTCGAGACCGTGCGCGTCTCCCGCGCCGGCGCCGATCAGCGCCGCGGACGCGCCGGCCGGACCGGGCCGGGGGTTTGCTATCGCCTGTGGGACGCGCCACAGACGCGCAGCCTGCCCGCTTTCGCCGAACCCGAGATCCGCTCGGCCGATCTTGCACCCTTGCTGCTCGACTGCGCGGAATGGGGAACGGCCGACCCGCGCTCGCTCAGCTGGCTTGATCCGCCCTCACCCGCCGCCATCGATGCTGCCCGCAGCGAACTCGCGCAGCTGGAAGCGCTCGACGCAGACGGGCACATCACGGCGGTCGGCCGACGGCTGCGCTCGCTGCCGCTACCGCCCCGGCTGGCCCGCATGGTGATTGCCGCGGCCCAAGCCGGCCAGGCTGACGAGGCTGCCGACATGGCGGCGCTGATTGTCGAGCGCGGACTGGGCGGCAACGCCATCGACCTCGCCAATCGGCTGCAGGCGTTCCGCCGCGACCGCTCGCGGCGCGCTCAGGACATGCGCAGGCTGGCGTCCGGCTGGGCTCGGATGGCGGCAAGAGCAGTTCGGCCGGCGCCGGGCGAGGCTATGTCGATCGCTCGACTGCTGGCGCTGGCGTTTCCCGAGCGCATCGGCAAGGCGCGCGGGGCGCCCGGCCAGTTCCTGCTTGCCAATGGCCGCGGCGCCGCCCTTGATGCCACCGATCCCCTGGCCCGGAGCCCATTCCTGGTCGCCGCCGAACTGTCTGGGCCGGCGGCCTCCACGCGCATCCTGCTCGCGGCCTCGGCGAATGAAACGGACGTCCTTTTGGCTGCCGGCCAGCGCATGCGCGAGGCTGACGAAGTCGATTTCGACAGACAAGCCGCCGCGCTGCGCTCGCGTCGTGTGCGCCGGCTTGACGCTATCATCCTGGCAAGCGAGCCGCGTGCCGTGGCGGCGGACGATGGCACCGCGCGCCTCCTGGCTGAGGGTATCGCCAAGCTCGGCTTGGTCCGGCTGCCCTGGAGCAAGGCGCAGCTGCAGTTGCGCGATCGCGTCGGTTTCCTGCGCGCAGCCGGCGACAGCGAATGGCCGGACCTGACCGACAAGGCGCTCGCCGCAACGGCGGCGGAGTGGTTCGCCCCATACCTCGCCGGCAAGACGAAGCTGTCCGAAATCGGCGCCGTTGATCTCGGCAAAGCGCTCGAGGCATTGCTGTCATGGAACCTCAAGCGGCGTCTGGAGGAGGAGGCGCCGACCCATTTCGAGGCGCCCACCGGCAACCGGCACGCCATCGACTACGCGGCAGCGGGCGCCCCTGCCCTGCATATTCGCGTGCAGGAGCTGTTCGGCCTGACGCAGCATCCCGCTATAGCCAACGGCAAGGTGCGGCTCACCCTGCACCTGCTCTCGCCGGCGCACCGCCCGCTTCAGATCACCCGTGACCTACCGGGTTTCTGGACGGGGTCATGGGCCGCGGTGAAGGCCGAGATGCGAGGGCGCTACCCTCGCCATCCCTGGCCGGACGATCCAGCCTCGGCAGCTGCCACCGCGCGGGCCAAGCCGCGCGGCACGTGAAGGAGGCGAGGTCCACTACGCGACGTTTGTTCAGGACCTCGAAAGCTCCCGGCGCAGGCGATGCCACCCCGCAGGCGGCTGCCAATGTGACGGTTCTGCGACCCCCGGCGACAGTGCAGCATCCCTTCGCATGGCATCACCTGGCCCCGCTCGCTACATGCAAGCGGTTCCATGAGGAACACTCACTCCAGGTTCACCAGGGTATTGTGCTCGGGGGCTGGGTGCACTAATGCATCGGCCCACGGCCGCCGTGTCCGCCACCGCTCGGCCGCTATCCGAATTCTCCGTAATTGGCTGCGGGAGGTCCAATGCAAGGTGTCCTCATCATCGGTGCTGGAGCCGCCGGATCCGTCACCGCGCAAAAGTGCGCGATGAACCGCGACGTCTTCAAGCGCGTTCACCTGGCTTCGCGCCGCATCGCCAGCTGCGAGGCCGTGGCCAAGCGCTGCAAGACGCCGATTGAGATCAGCCAGGTCGACGCCGACAACGTCGCCGAGACGGTCGCGTTGATCAAAAAAGTAAAGCCCGACCTGCTGATCAACATGGCCCTTCCCTACCAGGACCTGCCGATCATGGATGCGTGCCTGGAGACGGGCGTGCACTACATGGATACCGCCAACTACGAGCCGCGCGAGGTCGCCAAGTTCGAATATTCCTGGCAGTGGAAATACCACGACCGCTACGCCAGCAAGGGCATCATGGCCATCCTCGGCTGCGGCTTCGATCCGGGTCAATCGAACATCTACTGCGCCTACGCGCAGCAGTTCCTGTTCGACACCATCGACACGATCGACATCATCGACTGCAACGACGGCAGCCACGGCAAGGCTTTCGCCACCAACTTCAACCCGGAAATCAATCTGCGCGAAGTCACCCAGCGCGGCAAGTACTGGAAAGAGGGCAAGTGGATCGAGATCGATCCGCTGTCGATCTCGGCCATGATCGACTATCCTGAGGTGGGCCCGCGCAAGTCCTACCTCATTTATCACGAGGAGGAGGAAAGCCTCGTGCAGAACATCAAGGGTCTGAAGCAGATCCGCTTCTGGATGACCTTCTCCGACAACTACATCAAGCACCTTGAGGTGCTGCAGAACGTTGGCATGACGCGCATCGACCCCGTCATGTACAAGGGCACGCCGGTCATCCCGATGGAGTTTCTGAAGGAGCTGCTGCCGCCACCCTCCTCGCTCGGCGAGAACTACACGGGCCGCACCTCGATCGGCTGCATCTTCACCGGCAAGCAGGGCGGCAAGGCGAAGCGCGCCATCATCTATAACGTGTGCGACCACGCGCAGTGCTACGCGGAGACGGGCGCCCAGGCAGTCTCCTACACCACCGGCGTGCCGCCGGTGGTCGGCGCCATGATGCTGTTCAACGGCGCCTGGAAAAAGCCGGGCGGCGTCTACAATGTCGAGCAGCTTCCCGCCAAACCGTTCATGGACGAGATCGGCAAACAGGGCCTGCCCTGGCATCTTAAGGAAATGACGATGGACGAGCAAAAGGAACTGTTCGCCGTCAAGACCTGACTCTCGCCCGCGAACGGCGGCACGAAACATTCAGGGCGGGTCTGGCCAAAGGCCGGCCCGCCAATTGCTTTCAAGGGTGATCGACAGGATGCCCAAACTTCCCGCAACCATGAGCACGCCGGCCTATGTGCTGGACATTGCCGCGCTCAAACGCAATCTCGACACCGTCGCCCGCATCCGGCGCGAGGCCGGATGCAAGCTGCTGCTTGCCACCAAGGCGTGGGCGATGCCGGTTGCCTTCCCGCTGATGCGCGACGTCCTCGACGGCACCACCGCCAGCGGCGAGTACGAGGCGCGCATGGGGCGCGAGGAGTTTGGCAAGGAGGTGCATGTGTATGCGCCGGCCTATGGTCCGGGCGAGGTCGAGCGACTGACCAAATTGGCTGACCACATCTACTTCAATTCGCCGGAGCAGATCGCCCGCTTCGGCGCTATCGCCAAAGCCGCCGCAGCGAAGATCGGCGCACGCATCAACCCCGGCTATTCGAATGCGACCCTTGGTGGCGCGCTCTATGATCCGTGCGCACCGGGGTCACGCTTCGGCACGACCAAAGCCGAGATCGACCAGCTGCCCTGGGGCGAGATCGACATCTTTCATGTGCACGCCCTGTGCGAGAGCCTGGCGGACGGATCGGCCGGACTAATCGAGCACGTCGCGCGCGAGTTCGCCCCCTACATCCGCAAGGTGAAGGCGGTGAACTTCGGCGGC
>DASTOW010000182.1:0-2953 GCA_035762425.1 Hyphomicrobiaceae bacterium
ATCGCCTACTTAAAGGGTCCCGTTCCCGTAGCCAAGCAGTCAGCCGGCGGGCCCTCATTGCGACCGCCGGCTGGGGAGGAGGGGGCGCCCGGCCGGCTGCGCCGCGCCGCAATGGGCGCCTCAGGCCGGGGTGGCCTGCAGCTCGGCCAGGCGCTGCAGCGCCGCGTCCGGCAGGGGACCCTTGCGCACGGCGGCCAGTGACTGTCGGAACTGGTCCGGCGTTGCCATGCCGACCAGGATGGTGCCCACCGCTGGATGGCCGATGGCAAAGCGCGCGGCGGCCTCGGCAAGGCTGCCCGCGTAGCCCTCCGCGACCAGAGGCAACAGGCGCCGCGCGTTCGCGACATCGAGGGCATAGGAGTCGGCCGACCCGATCGGCGCGGGAGGCGCGCTTGCGATCGGATGGCGCTCGGCCGAGCCCGACAGGGCACCGCCGGCGAGAATGCGGATACCGACCACGCCGGTGCCGGCCGCAAGCGTGCGATCGAGCAGGCCTGCGTAGTCCTGACCTGGCAGACCGTAGGCGGGCGCGCCTGCCGCTGATGGGTTGAGCATGTTGTAAACCACCTGGGCGCTGCCGAAACCGCCGGCATCGATCACCTGATGCAGAGCCGGCGTGTCGCCGACGGCGGTGATGCCCGTGCAGCGAATCTTTCCGGCTTGGCGCAGCGCCGCGAAGGCCGGCACCACAACGTCCAGCACCTGGCCCGCGGAAATGGTCTCGCCCCCGCCTGTGGTGGTCACGACATTGTGGAGGTGCAGGATGTCGACGCTGGCCATGCCGAGCCGCTCCAGGCTGGCGTCGAGCGCAGCAGTCACGGCGCCTCGCACATCTGCAAGGTCCTCGGCGCGCAGTCGGACCTTCGTTCCGACGATGACGTTTGCGGGCTTCAGCGTCTTCAGGATGCGGCCAAGGTTGGTCTCGGACTGGCCGTCGCCGTACAGCGGCGCGGTATCGAAGTAGTTGATGCCGGCATCGAGCGCCTCTGCGACCGTGCGCTCCTGGTCGGCCGGTGTGCCGCGCACCATCAGCCCGCCGACGGCGCCGCAGCCAAAACCCAGGATCGAAGTCTTGAGGCCGGTGCGGCCAAATGCGCGCGTTTCCATCAGAGCTCCTCGGCAACCTTGGGGGGCGTCAACTCGCCGACAAGTCTATAGCATCCTGCTCGGATTGCAGCCGCGGAGCGCGCACACGATGCCTATCACGCTTGGGATGTTCGAGACCTCCTATGCCCACATCGGCGAACGCCTGCGTGCGCTCGGGCTCGACCTCGCCGTCCACACCTTCGGCAAGGACGGCATGTTCCTGGTCGAGGACAAGAAGGCGCCGGCATGCGAGATGGTGCTCGACTATATGTGGCTCAGCTCGCACATCAACGCAGAGGGGTTCCGCGACCGCGCGTTCGACATCGCGCTCGACTGTAAATCGATCGGCGTCCTGCAGACCTTCAACGCCGGGCTCGATCACCCGTTCTATCGGCAGCTGTCGGCGAAGGGCGCGCGCATCTGCAACAGCAGCGCGCAGGGCGTGGCAATCGCCGAATACACGCTGGGCCAAGTGCTCGCGGTCTTCCAGCCGATCGAGAAGCAGCGCAGCCTGCAGGCCGGCAAGGAATGGCAGATCACGCCGTTCCGCGAGATATGGCGGACCAACTGGCTGATCATCGGCTTCGGTGCGATCGGCCAGGAGATTGCCCGGCGGGTAAAGGCATTCAGCGCCACCACCAGCGTGGTGCGTCGCACGCCGCAGGCCTCGCCGCTGGCCGATCAGGTCGGCACCTCGGCCGACCTCGAGCGGTTCCTGCCCGCTGCCGACGTCGTGGTCCTGGCCTGCTCCCTCAATGACGATACGCGCGGCCTGGCCAATGCGACGTTGTTCGCGGCACTCAAGCCGGGCGCGGTGCTGGTCAACATCGCGCGCGGCGGGTTGATCGACGATGCGGCCATGCTGGCCGCACTCGACGCCGGCAAGCCCGCCATCGCCATCCTTGACGTGTTCCACCAGGAGCCGCTGGCGACGAGCAATCCGCTGTGGACGCATCCGCGCGTGCGCTTGACATCGCATACGTCGTTTTCCGGCAACGGCGTGCGCGCGCGCTGGGACCAGCTGTTTCTCGACAACATCGCGCGCTTCGCACGCGGCGAGCCGCTCATCCACGAGGTCGATGCGAAGGACATCTAGAAAACAAAAGGCGCGCACCACTTGGGTGCGCGCCTGCAATTGAGCTGCGCTGCAGCCTAGAACTTGTAGTTGATGCCAGCTCGACCGACCCACAAGTCGTCTTGGGTCTGGAACGAGAACCTGTCGCCGCCGGTCGTGAAGGAGTAGGTCTTGTCGTCGAAGTTGATGTACAGGATTTCCGACTTGAAGGTCCAGTTCCGCCCTAGCACGAATTCTGTGCCGACGCCGGCCGTCCAGCCCCACCGCGTGTCGCCGAATGAGAAGGCGGACACGTCGGGGTCTATCCCGTTGAAGTCGATGGTTGCCCAGGCCAAGCCACCTGTGACGTACAGCAGCAGGTTGTCGATCACCAAGCCAGTCCGCGTGCGCAGCGTGCCGTAATTATTGAGGCTGCTTGTCATGCGGTTGGGCGTGAGTGTATTGGGGTTGTCGATGAGCGTGGCGTCCAGGTTGCCCCACGACCAGTCTGCCTCGACCCCGAACAACGTGCCGCAACCGCGCTGGAAGTTGTAGCCTACCGTCACGCCGCCGGTGAACTGGTTGTCGGTCGACGTCCAGCCCGAGTTGTCGGTCAGGAAGCCGTCCAGGTCATTCTGATGGGCCGTGTACTGTGCATAACCGCCTTGGGCTCCGACGTAAAAGCCTTGGAAGACTGGAACGCAGGCGACATCCTTGAAGCCGCCAGCACGACGCGGCATTCCGTCGGCCGCGGCGCTTCCCGCGCCCAGCATCAGCGATACGCCCGCCGCCAAGCTCAACAACACCTTCCGC